>DATKAL010000390.1:0-9914 GCA_035498135.1 Anaeromyxobacter sp. | reverse complement strand
TCTCCGCCGGCGAGGAGGGGCTCGAGCTCGAGCTCGGGGATCGCGACCCCCGCGCCGCGCCGGCGAGCGCGACCGCCGCGCCGGCCGACGCCCCCTCCCCGTCCCCCGCCCGCGACGGCGGGATGGTGCTCGACCACGAGCGCTGGCTCTCGAGCATGGGCGTCGACAGCGTCGGGGCGTTCAACGACCTGTGCATCTCCGGCCAGGTCACGCAGCTGATCCGCGTCGCCGAGGGGTTCCACGAGAAGCGCATCGGGCAGATCGCCGACGCGGTGGCCGCGGCGCGAGATCGGATCCGGATCATCTCCATCGCCGGCCCGTCCTCCTCGGGGAAGACCACCTTCATCAAGCGCCTCAAGGTGCAGCTGCAGATCGACGGGGTGAACCCGGTCGGCCTCTCGCTCGACGACTACTACGTGGACCGGGATCGCACCCCGCGCGATCCCCGTGGCGAGTGGGACTTCGAGGCGCTGGAGGCCCTCGACCTGCCGGTGCTCCAGGACCACGTGCGGCGGCTGCTCGCCGGCGAGGCGGTGCGCACCGCCCGCTACGACTTCCTCACCGGCAAGAGCCTCCCCGAGGGCGGCCCGCGGATCCAGCTCCGCCCCGGCGACGTCCTGATGCTCGAGGGGATCCACGGGCTCAACCCGGCCCTGCTCGGCGCCATCCCCCGGCCCGGCGAGCTCTTCCGGATCTTCATCCACCCGGCCACCACGCTCCCCTTCGACCGGCTCACCCGCGTCTCCGCCACCGACCTCCGCCTCCTCCGACGGATCGTCCGCGACCGCCACCAGCGCGGCTACTCGGCGGCCGAGAACATCGTGCGCTGGCCCTCGGTCCAGGCGGGCGAGCGCGCCCACATCTACCCGCACCAGGCCCTGGCGGAGGCGATCTTCGACTCCGCGCTGATCTACGAGCCCGCCGTCCTCAAGGTCTACGCCGAGCGCTACCTCCTGGAGGTGCCGCAGAGCCACCCCGCCTACCCCACCGCCCACCGGCTCCGCTACCTGGTCGACCGGTTCGTCTCCATCTACCCCGACCACGTGCCCCCCACCTCGCTGATGCGGGAGTTCATCGGCGGGAGCGGGTTCGAGTACTAGGATCCCGGCGTGCCCCCGCCCGACCGCCGCGCCCGCCTCCGCGCCCGCCTCCGCGAGCTGCTCGACCTGGCCGAGGCCCGCGGACTCGCGCCCGACGCGGACGAGCTGCGGGCCGAGCTCCGCGGCGTGGCGGAGACCAGCGCGCTCGCCGAGGCGGTGGTGGAGACCTCGGGCGCCCTGGTGGTGGTGCTCGACCGGACCGGCCGCGTCCTCCGCTTCAACCAGGCCTGCACCCGGGCCACCGGCTACCCGGAGCGCGAGGCCTTCGGCCGGCCGATCTGGGACCTCCTCCTCCCCGAGGAGGTGGAGGGGGTGCGCAAGGTCTTCGAGCGGCTCCTCGCCCGGGACTTCCCCAACCAGCACGAGAACCACTGGGTGGCGCGGGACGGCACCCGCCGGCTGATCGCCTGGTCGAACTTCGCCCTCCTCGACGACGGGGGCGAGGTGGCCTTCGTGGTCGGGACGGGGATCGACATCACCGAGCGGACCCTGGCCGAGCAGGCCCTGCGCCAGCAGGCGAAGCGGCTCGAGGCGCTGGCCGAGGCCTCCCGCGTCTTCGCCTCCGGCCTCGACTACAAGACCACCCTCGACACGGTGGCGCGCCGGCTCTCCGAGCTGATCGGCGACGGCGCGATGATCCGGGTGATCTCCGGGGACGGCGCCTGGCTCCTGCCGGTGGCGGTCTACCACCCCTCGCCGGAGCGGGCCGCCCTGCGGCGGCGGATGCTGGCGGCGGCCCCGCAGCGGACCGACGAGGGGCTCACCGCCCGCGCCCTGGCGACCGGCGAGCCGCTGCGCGTGGCGCGGCTGACGCCGGAGATCATCCGGAACGAGATGAAGCCGGAGTACCTGCCCTACCTGGACGGCGCCACCAGCCTGCTCATCGCCCCCCTGAAGCAGCGCGGCCAGGTGTTCGGCCACATCACCCTGCTGCGCGACGCGGGCGGCGCCCCCTACAGCGAGGAGGACGAGGCGCTCCTGGTGGACCTCGCCCACCGCGCCGCCCAGGCGATCGAGAACGCCCGGCTCTACGGCGACGCCCAGGCGGCGGTGGCGGCCCGGGACGAGTTCCTCTCCATCGCCTCCCACGAGCTGCGCACCCCGCTCACCGCCCTCCGGCTCGCCCTGGAGAACATGCGCCGGGTGGCCACCCGCGGCGAGGGCGAGCCGCCCCCCACCCCGCACGTGCAGCGCGTGCTGGCCGCGGCCGAGCGCCAGGGGCAGCGGCTGGAGAAGCTGGTGGCGGCCCTGCTCGACGTCTCCCGCATCCACATGGGCCGGCTGGAGCTGGAGCTGGAGGAGGTGGACCTGGCCCAGGCCGTCCACGAGGCGGTCGGGCAGGTGGAGGAGGAGGCCGCCCAGGCCGGCTCCCAGGTGACGGTCCGCGGCGACCCGGCTCGCGGCTGGTGGGACCGGCTCCGGATCTCGCAGGTGGCCACCAACCTGCTCTCCAACGCCGTGAAGTACGGGGCCGGCAAGCCGGTCGAGGTGACCTACGGGACGCGGGACGGCCGCGCCTGGCTGGTGGTCCGGGACCACGGCATCGGGATCGACCCGCTCGATCAGCGCCACATCTTCGAGCGCTTCGAGCGGGCGGTCTCCTCGCGGAACTACGGGGGGCTGGGCCTCGGCCTCTACATCGTGAAGCGGATCGTCGAGGCCCACGGCGGCGCGATCCGGGTGGAGAGCGCCGCCGGCGCCGGCGCTGCCTTCCGGGTCGAGCTCCCGCTCCGCGCCGCCGCCGTCCACCGGCCCGAGGAGCCCACCCCGGCGGAGCATTGACCAGGGGACTGCGCGCCAGCGGGCTCGCTTCGCTCGCCTGCTCGCGATCGCCGCGACCCGCCACCACGGGCGGCGATCCCCCGGACGCCCCACCCGGCGCTGGCGCACCCGGCCGGCGCCCGGCAAACGAGAGGACCTGGGATGGGCTCTCCGAAGGTGAAGGCGTTCGGGCAGGCGGACCCCGGCATCGGCGCGTGGGCCGAGGCGACCTACCGGCCCGACGACGAGGTGCTCCGCGAGATCCTGGTGCGGAGCGCCGACGCCGGCCTCCCCTCCATCCAGGTCGGCAAGATGGACGGCCTCCACCTGGAGGTCCTGGCCCACGCCTCGGGCGCCCGGCGGGCGGTCGAGATCGGCACCCTGGGCGGCTACAGCGGCGTGCACCTGCTCCGCGGGATGGGGCCGGAGGGCCGGCTCGACACCTTCGAGCTCGACCCGGCTCGCGCCGCGCTGGCGCGCCGCTCCTTCGAGCGCGCCGGGGTGGCCGACCGGGTCCGGGTGCACGTCGGCCCGGCCCTGGAGCGGCTGCGCGGGATCGAGGCGGAGGGCCCCTTCGACCTGGTCTTCGTGGACGCGGACAAGGGCAGCTACCCCGCCTACCTCGCCTGGGCCGAGACGCACCTCCGGGTGGGCGGGGTCCTCCTCGCCGACAACACCTTCGGCTTCGGCCACGTGCACGAGCCCGGCTACGCCGGCGAGGACGCGGCGGCGGTGGAGCAGCTCCGCCGCTTCAGCGAGCGGCTCGCCGGCGGCGGCCGCTTCAAGGCCACGATCCTGCCCACCGCCGAGGGGCTCTCGTTCGCCGTGAAGGTGCGGTAGGACCGCGCCCCGCCCGGCCCCGGCGCTCAGGGACCGCGGGCGGCCTCGACCGCGCCCCGGGCGCGCACCACCGCCACGAGCGCCGCCGGCCCGAGCCCGGACGCCCCGAGGGCCCGCGCCACCTCCTCGGGCGTTCGCCGCCCGCCCTTCGCCCACGCCGCGGCCAGGAAGGCCCCGGAGCCCTGCGCTCGCCACCAGGGCGCCCCGCCCGCGCGCGCCGCCAGCGCGCGCTCGAGCTCCGCCGCGAGGAGCTCGGCCCGGAGGGCCTCCGCCGAGCGGAGGAGCGGGTCGGGATCGAGCTGCCAGGCGACCGGGCCGTACGGCTCCGCCGCGCACCCGCAGGCTCGCGCCGCCAGCGCCGCCTCCTCGCCCGGCACGGCCGGGCCCGGCGCCCGCGCCCGCCCCACCGCCGCGAGGAGGCGCGCCGCGGCCTCGCGGGCCCGCAGGAGCCGCCGCGCCGCCGCCGCCCGCGCCTCGGTCCGGGCCCGCTCGGGCTCCACCCCGTGCTCCACCAGCCAGTCCGCGCTCCCCGCCACCTCCTCGAGGAGGCGGCCGGCCGCCTCGGGGAGGGCGGGAGAGCCGAGCCAGCGGAGCTCGACGGGGAGCTCGGGGGCGGCGTGCGCGTAGGACTCGGCGACGCCCAGCTCGTGAAGCAGGGCGCGCAGGGCCTCCAGGCCGGCCACGGGCGCGGCCGAGACCCGGACGTCGGCGGGAGGATCGAGCGGGAGGGCGATGGGGGCGGAGAGCGTCCCCGGGCGCGCCGCAGCCTCGATCCGCAGGCCGGCGTGCCCCGGGGCGAGCCCCATCCCCGAGAGGACCGCCACCGCGGTCTCGATCCCCTTGTCGGCGGGGAAGGCGCGCGCCGGTACGGCGTCGCGGAGGAGGCGGGGGAGGTCGTGCGTCCGCACCTCCTCCGGGGCCAGCCCCTCGGCCCGCGCCAGCTCGTCCCGCAGGCCGCGCCAGAGCTCCTCGGTGCCCGCCAGCACCTCCTGGGCGAGAGCGGCGAGCGCCTCCGGCCGCTCCCCGCGAAGCTCGGCGGCGAGGGCGAGGGTGGAGCGGAAGCCGAGGGCGTGGGCCTCTGCCCGGACGGCGCCCTCGCGGGCCGCGGAGAGCGGGAGGACCGGCTGGGCCGCGGCCGTGGCGGCCTCGGCCAGCGAGCGGCGGCGGTCGGCGTCGTGCTCGTCGGCCAGGAGGGCCGGCACCTCGCGGAGCGCGACCTGGCGCCCGCCCCAGGCGAAGGCGGCCGCGGCGCGCCCCTGGGCCGCCTGCCGCCCGGCGGCGGCGGAGGCGCGGCCGAGCCGCTCTCCGAGGAGCCAGGCCCGGAGGAGGTGCGCGCTGCGGGCCTCGTCGCCCGCCGGCTCGGCGACCGCGGCCAGGTCGGCGAGGGTGGCGTCGGAGAGGAGCCCCTCGTGGCCCGCCCAGGCGGCGGCCGGATCGGCGGCCTCGCCGAGCGCCAGGGCGCGCCAGGCGGCGTCGGCCTGGGTGCGCAGGACCGCCTCCGCCCCGGCGCGGACCGGTCCGAGGTCCGGGTGCGGGGGAGCGGCGGGGACGGGGAGAGCGGCCGGCGGGGGCGGCGGGGCGGGTGGGGCGGGGCTCCGGTGCGCGCAGGCGGCGGCGAGCGGGAGGGCGAGGGCGAGGCGGAAGGCCAGGGGGCGCATCACGGGACGGATGTTAGCGCGCGTCCGGCGCCGGGGCGCTAGAGTTCCCCGATGTCCCCGACGCCCAGGTTCGATCGGCGGGCGAACGCCCGGACGCGCGCCCGGCTCGCCGCCGAGGTGCGACGGTTCCTCCAGGACCGGGGCTACGAGGAGGTGGAGACCCCCTGCCTCGTCCCCGCGCCGGGGATGGAGCCGCACATCCAGGCCTTCGAGGCGCCGTTCCTCCCCGAGGGCGGAGGGCCGGCCCGGTCCCTCTTCCTCCACACCAGCCCCGAGTACGCCATGAAGCGGCTCCTGGCGGAGGGCTTCCCGCGCGTCTTCCAGCTCTCCCGCGTGTTCCGCAACGGCGAGCTCTCCCGCACCCACAACCCTGAGTTCACGATGCTCGAGCTCTACCGGGCCGGGGCCGACTACCGCGGGATCATGGCGGAGCTCGAGGCGCTGGTGGAGGCGGCGGCCCGGGCGCTCTCCCCGGACGGACGGCCCGCCGCCCGGCGCGGCGGGCACGCGCTCGACCTGGCCGCGCCCTTCGAGACCCTGACCGTGGCCGAGGCGTTCCTCCGCCACGCCGGGGTGGACCTGGCCGCCTGCGCGGGCGACGCGGGGCGCCTGGCCGCCGCCGCGCGCGCCGCCGGCCACGACCCCGGCCCGCCCGGCCAGGCCTTCGACGACGTCTTCTTCCGGGTGATGCTCGACGCGGTCGAGCCGCGGCTCGGGGTCGGCCGGCCCACCTGGCTCGTCGACTGGCCGGCCTCGATGGCGGCGCTCTCCCGGGTGAAGCGGGACGACCCGCGCTGGGCGGAGCGCTTCGAGCTCTACGCGGGCGGGCTCGAGCTCGCGAACGGCTTCACCGAGCTGACCGACGCCGCCGAGCAGCGCGCCCGGCTGGTGGAGGAGCAGGCGCTCCGGGCACGCCTGGGACGGCGGGTCTACCCGCTCGACGAGCCCTTCCTCGCGGCGCTCCCGAGGATGCCGGAGGCGGGCGGCGTGGCGGTGGGCTTCGACCGGCTCCTCATGCTGCTCCTCGGGGCGGAGTCGATCGACGAGGTGCTGCTCTTCCCCGCCAGCGGGTTCTGAGTCGTCAACCGTTCCGGCCCCCGCCGGTTGACGATGCCCGTTCCCCCTGCCATCCTGCGGCCCTCCCGCCTCGCCCCGGATGCCCACCCTCGAGCTCAAGAGCGGCGCTCGCCTCGCCTACACGGACCAGGGCGGCGGCCTTCCCCTCCTCCTCGTTCACGGCTGGTCGGCCTCCGCCGCCGTCTTCGACGGGCTCTCCGCCCAGCTCGCTCCCGGCCGGCGGATCGTGTCCCTCGACCTCCGCGGCCACGGCGGCTCGGAGGCGGGCGTCCCCTTCGCCCTCCCCGACCTGGCCGAGGACCTGGCGACCGTGGCGGAGCGGCTCGACCTGCGCGGCGCGGTCCTCCTCGGCTGGTCGCTGGGCGGGCAGGTGGCCCTGGCCGCGCTCCCCGCGCTCCGCTCGCGGCTCGTCGGCCTGGCCCTCCTCTCGACCACGCCCCGCTTCACCCTGGGCGAGGGCTGGCCGCACGGCCTCCCGGCCAGCGTGGTCGAGGCGCTCGCCCACCGGGTCCGCCGGGACGCGCCGCGGGCGATGGCCCGGTTCTTCGAGGGGTGCTTCGCGCCGGGGGAGCTCGACCCGGCCGGCCGGGAGCGGGCGGACGCGCTCCGGAACGCCATCCCCACCCCGGCGGCCCCGGCGGCCCTGGCCGGGCTCGCGATCCTGGCCGGCACCGACCTCCGCGGCCGGCTCGGGGAGATCGCCCTCCCCACGGTGGTGATCCACGGGGAGGAGGACCCGATCTGCCCGGCCGGCGCGGGCCGGGCCCTGGCGGCCGCCATCCCCGGGGCCCGCCTCGCCCTCCTCGCCGGCCTGGGCCACGCGCCCCTCGTCTCCCGCCCGGCGGCGGTGGCGGGCGCCCTCCGGCCCCTGCTCGAGGCGGCCGGGTGAACCGCGTCGACAAGCGCCGGGTGCGGGCGTCCTTCTCGCGCGCCGCCGCCGCCTACGACGGGCGGGCGACGGTCCAGCGCGCCGTGCAGGAGCGGGTGCTGGCCCTCCTCGCCGAGGCCGCCCCGGCGGCGCGCCGGGTCCTCGACGTCGGCGCCGGGACCGGGGCGCTCCTCGAGCGGCTGGCGGCCGCCCGCCCCGGGCTCCTCCCGGCCGCGGTCGACCTCGCCCCCGGGATGGCGCTCGCCGCGCGGCGCCGGCTCCCGGGGGCGCGGATCGCGGCCGCCGACGCCGAGGCCCTCCCGTTCCGCGACGGCGCCTTCGAGCTGGTGGTCTCGACCTCGACGCTCCAGTGGCTCCCGCGGCTCGAGCCCGCCCTGGCCGAGGCGCGGCGAGTCCTCGCCCCCGGGGGCCTCCTGGCGGTGGCGCTCTTCGGGGCGGGCACGCTCCGCGAGCTCCTCGACGCCTGGCGGGGCGCGACCGGGCCGGGCCGGGGGACGCACCGGTTCTTCTCCCGGGACGAGGTGGCCGAGGCGCTGGCGCGCGCGGGCCTCGAGCCGCTGGCGGTGGTCGAGGAGGAGCGGGTGGAGCGCCACGCCGACGCGCGCGCGGTCCTCCGGTCGCTCAAGGAGATCGGCGCCAAGGCCGCCCTCCCCGGCGCGGGAGCGCGGGGGCTGGGCGGGCGGGGCGCGACGGTCGAGGCCCTCCGGCGCTACGAGGCCGGGCACGGCGGCCCCGGCGGCGTCCCGGTCACCTGGCGTGTGGTCTACGCGCTCGCCCGCCGGCCGGGCTGAGCGAGGCGCCCCGCACCACGCCCGCCTTGTGGCCCCGGTCGGCGCCGGGCTACCATCGCGCCCGTGGCCGTGGCCGCCCCCACCTCCGCGGAGTTCAAGCCCCACCTCTTCGGGAAGTTCTTCCTCCTGCAGCGGCTGGCGATGGGAGGGATGGCCGAGATCTTCCGGGCCCGGGTCCCCGGCGCGGGAGGGTTCGAGAAGGAACTGGTGGTGAAGCGGATCCTGCCGGCGCGCTCGCAGGACCAGGGCTTCATCCACATGCTGGTGAACGAGGCGAAGCTGACGGTCCAGCTCACGCACTCGAACATCGCCCAGGTCTACGAGTGCGGCCGGATCGACGGCAACTACTTCATCTCCATGGAGCTGGTGAGCGGGGTCTCCATGAAGGAGATGATGGCCGCCTTCGCCCGCTCCGGCGCGCCCATCTCGCCCGAGCAGGCGATCTTCATGGTCCTGCAGCTCCTGCAGGGGCTCGACTACGCGCACAAGAAGACCGACGCGCAGGGGCAGCCCCTCCAGGTGGTCCACTGCGACGTCTCCCCGGACAACGCGCTCGTGTCCTGGGAGGGCGAGATCAAGCTCCTCGACTTCGGCATCGCGCGCGCCGCCACCGGCCTCTCCAACTACAAGGAGGGGATGTTGATGGGGAAGCTCGGGTACGTCGCCCCCGAGCAGGCCTCGGTCGAGCGCGGCTGGGACCACCGGGTGGACCTGTTCGCCGCCGGGATCGTCCTCTACGAGCTGCTCGCCAAGCAGAAGCCCTTCCCCAAGGCCACCGACGTCGAGTCGCTCGTCGCCTCCCGCAAGGCGAAGGTGGTCCCGCCCACCGCCCTCGACCCCCGGCTCCCCAAGGACATCGACGCGATCGTCGCCCGGGCGCTCGCCTACGACCCGGAGCGGCGCTTCCCCGACGCCCGGACCTTCGCCGACGCGCTCGTGGACGTGCTCTTCCCCACGCCGCACTCCGCCGTCCAGGACCTGCTCGGCCGGCAGATGCAGCAGGTGTTCGCCGAGAAGATCGGCCGCCAGCGCGCCGCCCGCGCCCACGACCCGCTGATCATGAAGGTCCTGGCCAACCTGGCGGAGAAGCAGGCCAAGGCCGACTACCAGGCGCTCTCGGCCCACCCGGTGGAGGCGGAGGAGCTGGTCTTCGAGCCCCACATCGCCTCGATGCCGGACGCGGTCCCGACCGAGACCCCGCGCCCGTCGCCCCGCCGCCCCAGCCGGCCCCGGACCGTGATCCGAGAGGGGATCCGGCTGCGGACCGCGGTCCTCGTCGCCCTGCTGCTGGGCGCGGCCAGCGCCGCCGGGCTCCACTACGGCGAGGTCTGGCTCCGCCCCGGCCTGCTGCTCGTGACCTCGGACCCGGCGGGTGCCGAGATCACCCTCGACGGCGTCAAGCTGGGCCAGGCCACCCCGGCGGTGATCGAGGACGTCCCCCTCTCCCGGCGCCACGACCTGGTGCTGGAGGCCGAGGGGGCGAAGCCGGTCACCCTCGCCCTCGAGCCGGTCCCGGGAAAGATGGTCCGCAAGGTCCACGCCCGGCTGGTGAGCGCGATGGGCTCGCTCACGGTCGAGAGCGAGCCCCCGGGCGCCGAGGTGCGCCTCGACGGGCGGTCGGTGGGGAAGACGCCGCTCGTCCTCGGGCAGGTCCGGCTCGACGTCCGGCACCGGCTCGACCTCACCCTGCCCGGCTTCGACGCGGACCAGTTCGTGGTCCTGCCGGAGAAGGACGGAACCCGGTTCGCCCGGAAGCTGGCCCGGATCGAGCCGGCCGCGCGGGTGAAGACGCCGTAGC
>DATKAL010000389.1:0-2562 GCA_035498135.1 Anaeromyxobacter sp. | reverse complement strand
ATCTGGATGCCGGTGAACGTCCTGCTCGTCCGGGCCCTGCTCAACTTCTACCTGTTCTACGGGGACGGGTTCCGGGTCGAGTGCCCCACCGGCTCGGGCCGGATGATGAACCTCTTCGAGGTGGCGAAGGAGCTCGCCGGGCGCCTCTCGCGCATCTTCCTCCGGGACGAGCACGGCCGCCGGCCCGTGTACGGCGGGATGGACCGGTTCCAGAGCGACCCGCGCTGGCGCGATCTGATCCTCTTCTACGAGTACTTCCACGGCGACAACGGCGCCGGGATCGGCGCCTCCCACCAGACCGGCTGGACGGGGACGATCGCCACCCTGATGCAGATCTTCGGCAGGGCCGACGCGAAGCGGTTCTTCGCCCTGGGGAAGAAGACGCGGCGACGCGGCGAGGCGGAGAGATGAGGCCCGAGGCCG
Source organism: Anaeromyxobacter sp. (assembly GCA_035498135.1). Taxonomy (GTDB): domain Bacteria; phylum Myxococcota; class Myxococcia; order Myxococcales; family Anaeromyxobacteraceae; genus Anaeromyxobacter. The sequence continues at coordinate 2,139 of DATKAL010000389.1, read as the reverse complement.
GCGCCCGGTGGCTCGCGACCCGCCATGGCCCGTCGCGGGGAATCACGGCTGCTCCTCTCACCTTCATGGAGGGAACATGACTCACCGTCTGTTCGTCGCAGTTGCGGGCCTGGCCCTCTTGCCTGCGCTCACCCTGGCCCAGGCTCCCTCGCCGCCGACCGCTCCGGCGCCCCCGGCGACCGACCAGGCCGTCCCGCCGCCGCCCGCCCCCGCGCCCGGCCAGGCCGCCGCGCCAGCGGCCGCGCCGGCCGCCGCCCCGACCGAGGCGGCGGCGACCCGGTCGCCCCCCGAGGGCCGGACGCTCAACGGCCACGACTTCATGCCCTCGGCCATCGTCGACAGCCCGTTCGCCGTCACCAGCCTCCTCTCCTACATGGCGATCGCCGCCGGCGAGACCACCGCCTCGGTCCAGATCAACGGCCAGGAGTTCGGCGGGGTGATGAGCTACGCCGGGATGGGCGGGGTCCTCGGCTACGAGTACGCCTTCTCGAGGTACTTCTCGGCGCGGGTCCAGCTCTCTCCGCTCGTGTACAGCGGCACGTCCGGGAAGTCGGCGATCGTGGTCGGCACCACCATCCAGGTGGCCGCGAGCGCGGGGGCCACGCTCACCGTGCCCCTGGGAGACACGGCGCGGGTGGGGCTCCTCTTCGACGCCGGCTACAGCCCGGACCTCGCGCTCACCATCGGATCGGGCATCCGCCGCGTCGTCGACTCCTGCCAGCAGGGAGGGTGCGAGATCTCGGGCAGCGACTTCTTCGGCGCGGTCAAGCGCACCACCCTCCAGCCGGCGCTGGCGGCGAGCTGGGCGCCCTTCCCCGCGCTGGGGATCACGGCGAACGCCGCCTACGTCCACGCCCAGGCGAGCGGGTCCGATCTGGCCGAGCCCACCGGCCAGGCGGCCAAGCTGGGCCTGGCGATGGACCTCGACCTCAACCGCATCTGGGCCGTGCCGATCGGCCTCCAGGGCCAGTTCGCCTGGACCGCGCCCTTCAGCGGGCAGGTCCTCCAGCACACCTCCGATCTCGGCTTCGGCCTCTTCTACACCGGGCGCAAGGACCTCGCCGCCGGGCTCCAGCTCGTCGACCGCCGGTTCCGCGTGACGGAGACGGTCGACGTCTCCTGGAAGACGTTCCTCGCCCTGATCGGCCTTCGCTACTACTGGTAGCCGGGTCGAGCCGGCACCCCGGCCAGGAGGCCGACATGCGCGCCGTCGCCGTCTCCCCCTCGCGCAAGGAGGTCCGGGTGATCGACCACCCGGAGCCGCGCGTCGAGCGCCCCACCGACGTCCTCGCCCGCGTCCTCGAGGTGGGGATCTGCGGAACGGACCGGGAGATCGCCCGGCTCGAGTACGGGACGCCGCCGCCGGGCCAGGACCACCTGGTGATCGGGCACGAGTCGCTGGTCGAGGTGGTGGCGGTGGGAGCGGACGTCGAGGGGCTCGCCCCGGGCGACCTGGCCGTCCCCATGGTCCGGCGCCCCTGCCCGTCCCCGGCCTGCGCCCCCTGCCGGTACGGCCGGGCCGACTTCTGCAACACCGGCGAGTACGAGGAGCGGGGGATCAACCGGCGGCACGGCTACATGACCGAGCGGATCGCGGACGAGTCCCGCTGGTTCGTGCCCGTCCCGGCCGAGCTCCGCGAGGTCGGGGTGCTGGTCGAGCCGCTGACGGTGGCGACGAAGGGCATCCTCCAGGCCTGGGAGCTGGTGAAGCGCTTCCCCTGGCTGCAGCTCGAGGCGCTCAAGGGGCGCGAGCACGGGGCGCGCGCGGTGGTGATCGGCGCGGGCGCGGTCGGGCTGCTCGGCGCCATGGCGCTGCGGGTGCGGGGCTTCGACCTCTGGCTCTGGTCGCTGGAGCCGGAGGACGGCCCGCAGGCGAGGCTGATCGAGGCCGTGGGCGGCCACTACCGGAGCACGGCCGGCCGGCCCCTGGCGGGGCTGGCGGCGGAGGTGGGGCAGATCGTCTTCTTCTTCGAGGCGACCGGGGCCGCCCCGGTGGCGTTCGAGGCCATGCCGCTGCTCGCCCCGAACGGCGCCTTCTGCCTCACCGGCGTCCCGGGGCGCAAGGGGCCGATCCCGGTCGACGCGGGGACGATCATGAAGAGCCTGGTGCTCCGCAACCAGGTCGTCTACGGGACGGTC
>DATKAL010000388.1:0-3920 GCA_035498135.1 Anaeromyxobacter sp. | reverse complement strand
CGCCTCGGCCGGCGCGCCGGTGCCCGTCCGCTTCGGGCCGCACGCCGCCACGAGGCTGGCCGGGATCACCCGGTTCTCCGCCAGGACCACCACCGCGCCGCGCGGCACGTTCCGGTTCACCACGCAGTTCGCCCCGATCTTGGCCCCGTCCCCGATCTCGATCCCGCCCAGCACCCGGGCGCCCACGTAGACGTCGACGTGGTTGCCGATGCGGGGGAGCCCGGGCGGCAGCGGCCCGGTCCCGATCGTCACCTCGTGGAAGAGGAGGCAGTCCTCGCCGAGCTGGGCGCCGGAGCCCACGTAGACGTTCCGGGCGTGGATGAGGCAGAGCCCGGGCCCGATCCGGGCCTGCCCGGGCAGGTGGACGTTGAGGAAGAGCGGCCAGGGCCACCGGACGAGCCGGTGGACGAGGAGGAGCGGGAGCCGGAGGAGGAGCGGGAGCGCGTGGGCGAAGACGCCGAGCCGGTAGGTGGCGCCGATCCAGAACCCGACGTTGCTCGCCCAGCCCCCGAGGTCCCGGTACCGGGCGGCGTCCCGCCGGAGGGCCACGACCAGGGCGCGCCAGGCTGCGATCACGGGGGGCTCCTTCGCGGCCTCGCGAGCCGCCGCGGGGGACATCATGCCGTGAGCCCTCCGTCGATCACCAGCGTCTGGCCGGTCAGGTAGCCGGGCGCCTCGAGCACCAGCCATTGCACCAGGGCGGCGATCTCGTCGGCGGTGCCGAAGCGCTTCACGGGGACCCGCTCCAGGGCCGCGGCGCGCTGGGCCGGGGAGAGGGCCGCCACCATGTCGGTGTCCACGAAGCCGGGGGCCACCGCGTTCACGCAGACCCCAGCGCCGGCCAGCTCCCGGGCCAGGGAGCGGGTGAAGCCGATGATGGCGGCCTTGGCGGCACAGTAGTTGGTCTGCCCCGGGATCCCCACCAGCCCGGAGACCGAGGTGAGGTTCACGATCCGGCCCCCGCGCTGGCGCATCATCTGCCGGGCGGCCGGCTGGGTCGTTCCGTAGAGCCCGTTCAGGCTGGTCTCGAGGACGCCCGACCAGTCGGCGTCCTTCATCACCGCGAAGAGCTTGTCGGCGGTCCGCCCGGCGTTGTTCACCAGGACGTCGAGCCGGCCGCGCTCCGCGACCACCTGCTCCACCAGGGCCCGGGAGGCGGCGGCGTCCCGCGCGTCGACCCGCGCCGCCAGGACCGCGCCGCCCTGCGCCGAGAGCTCGGCGCAGAGGGCGGTCGCGGCCGCCTCGCTGCTCACGTAAGTGAAGCGGACCTCGAGGCCCGCCCGGGCGAGCCGCTCCACGATCGCCCTGCCGATCCCGCGCGAGCCGCCGGTCACCACCGCCACCTTGCGCCCGCCACCCTCAGCCATGGGGCACCGTCAGGACCAGGGCGGCGCAGCCCCCGGTGTGCGCGGTCGCCGTGACCAGAGCGTGGGCCCCGGCCACCGGGGCTGCCGTCCGCGGGGTGCAGAGGCCGGGCGGATCGGGATCCTCGAGCCGCGGGATGGGCGGGGCCTTGCCCGAGGAGAGCGCCGCCAGCGCCGCGAGCGCCTGGAGGAGGCCGGCGGCGTCGAGGGTCTCGCCCAGGCTCGCCTTGGGGGCGAGGAGCGGGGTGCGCCCGGCGGACTCGCCCAGGAGCCCGAGGAGGGCCACGGCCTCGGCCCGGTCCCCCTCCCCCCCGCTCAGGCCGGCGCTCACCAACGCCACCTCGCCGGGGGTGAGGCCGGCGTCGGCGAGCGCCTGCCCGCACGCGCGCCGGAGCGCCCCAGCCCGGTCGGCCGGCCCCGGGGCGAAGGCGGTGGCCTGCCCCGCGACGATCGCCCGGAGCCGGGCGCCGCGGGCCAGGGCCTCCTCGGCCCGCTCGAGCACCACCGCCGCCGCCCCCTCGCCCAGGGCGGTGCCGCGGCGGCGCCGGTCGAGGACCCGGAACGCCTCGGCCGGCGCGAGCAGCCCCGCCTTCGACGCGGCCGCCGAGAGGTCGGCGCAGAGCGCCGCGGTGCCCACCACCACGCAGGCGCGCGCGCGCCCGGCGGCCACCAGCCGCGCCCCGAGTCCGAGCGCGTCCAGGGACGAGGTGCCGGCGTCGCTCAGGCTCATCGAGAAGGCCTTGGCCACGAAGGAGAGGGCCACCGCCGCCCCCGGGGAGCTCGGCAGGGCGAGGGGCATGAGGGCCGGGTTGCCGCGCAGCGGCCCGGCCGCCACCACGCTCCGGTCGTACTCGAACAGCGTCTCCACGTGGCCGAGGGTGGAGGCGGTCACGGTCCCGAGCTGCTCGCTCGGGCAGGCGGCGGCGTCGAGCTTCGCGTCGTCGAGGGCCAGCCGGACGGCGCAGATCCCGAGCTTGGTCGCCCGGCTGTAGAGGCGGAGCCCGCGGATGTTGGCGTACCTCGCGGGATCGAAGTCGTCCGCCATCCGGGAGAGCCCGGCGCCGCCCAGCTCGGCGGCGGGGGCGATGGCGCTCCGCCCTTCGAGGAGCGCGGCGGCCAGCGCCTCGGGCCGGTCGGCGAGGGGGGTGAGCACCCCGAGGCCGGTGATGGCGACGGCCGGGGAAGGAGCGGGGGTCATGGCGCCCTCCGCAGGACCAGGCAGACGTTGAAGCCGCCGAACCCGGCGGAGAGGTTGAGGCAGGTCCGGACCCGGGCCGAGCGCCCCACGCCGGGGACGTAGTCGAGGTCGCACTCCGGATCCGGCTCCTCCAGGTTGGCGGTGGGCGGCACCGCCTGGTGGACCAGCGCCAGCGCGCAGGCGATCGCCTCGACCGCGCTCGCCGCCCCATTGGTGTGGCCGAGCATCGACTTGATCGAGCTCATCGCCAGGGCCCGGGCCCCCTCGCCGAAGACCGCCTTCACCGCCCGGGTCTCGCCCAGGTCGTTGTAGGGCGTCCCGGTCCCGTGGGCGCTCACGTAGTCCACCTCGTCCTGCGGGATCCCGGTGGTGGCGAGCGCCTGCCGCATGGCGCGGGCGAACCCGTCGCCGTTCGGCTCCGGGGCGGTGATGTGGTAGGCGTCGTTGCTCACCCCGTACCCGGCCACCTCCGCGAGGATGGGCGCGCCGCGGCGGCGGGCCCGCTCCAGGTCCTCGAGGACCAGCATCCCGGCCGCCTCTCCGAAGGTGACGCCGTCGCGCCGCTTGTCGAAGGGGCGGCAGATCCCCTTGGAGAGCGCGCCCAGGCGGAGGAACCCGGTGAACACCGCCCGGGTGAAGGTGTCCGCCCCGCCCGCCACCATCGCCTCCGCGGCCCCGGAGGCGACGAGGTCGTAGGCGGTCGCCAGGGCGGCGTTCCCCGAGCTGCAGGCGGTGCTGGAGAGGAGGACGGGCCCGCCCAGCCCGTGGATCCGGGCGAGGGTCGCCGCCAGCCGGTGGTTGTCGGCGCGGGCGAGGAAGCCGGCGTCGATCGCGTCCGGGCCGGTCGCCGCCAGGCGATCGTCGAGGTCGCTCACCTGCCGCTCCTCGGCCATCGTGCTCCCGAGCGACACGCCGGTCCGCTCGCGCGCCGCGGCGTCCGCGGGGAGCCCGGCCGCGGCCACCGCCCGGCGGGTGGCGGCCAGGGCGAGGTGGAGGCAGCGGCTCCGGTACGGATCGGAGTCGATCTCGGGGGGGAGGGCGTCCTCGGGGAGCAGCTCGACCTCGCTGCCGAGGAGCCCCTCCATCCCCGTGCAGGAGAAGCCCCGGAGCGGCCCGATCCGGCAGGTGCCGGCCATGAGCCCGCTCCAGAAGCGCTCGAGGTCGTTGCCCGCGGCGGAGACCACCCCGCACCCGGTGATGGCGACGCGCCGGCTCATCTCGGCCTCCGGCCCCCGGCGACGGCCGCCGCTCCGCCTGCCCCCGTGCGCTCCATGCGACCTCCCCCCGGCGCCGCCAGGCGGCGCCGCGCCCTACGCTCCGGTCTTCTCCCGCTGCTCCAGCTTCTGCACCACCAGCCG
>DATKAL010000387.1:0-2960 GCA_035498135.1 Anaeromyxobacter sp. | reverse complement strand
CGCGCTGGCGGCGCTGACTCCTCCCTGTGTTCCTGGACCTGCCTTCCAGGTCGAGATTCCTCACCTCGTGGTCGTGGCGGGGGGGGGGATGGGTGAGGGCCCCGCCCATCCCCGGTCCAACGACGGGTTCCTTCTTCTCCGGCCGGCCGGCCCTCGAATGGAGGTGATCACTCCTGAGGTTTTCCAGGCACCCCTGCGGTGCTCGGTTGTCGTGTGCCCCGCTCAGTGCTCGCCTCGCCTGCCCCGCGGCGGCCGGGGATGCTTCGCGCGGTCTGACCACAGCCCCCGGCGTCCCCGTTGCCGGCCGCCCGGCGAGCGCGGGATCCTGCGCCCATGCCCGCGCCCGACTTCCTGCGCCGCCCGATCCCGGTCCTCCGCAAGAGCCTTCTCCGCCTCGGGCTCTCGGGGACGTTCGGCCTCGACGAGGCCGGCTGCCGCGAGGCCCTGGAGCGGATCGACTACGTCTTCTGGACGCCGCGGATGAGGCCGCTCACCCCGGCCCTCCGGGACGCGCTCGCCCGCGACCGCGAGCGGCACGCCGTCTCGGCGGGCCCGTTCCTGGGCTTCCTCCCCGGCGGCGTCCGCCGGGCGGCCGAGGCGGCCCTGCGCACCCTGCGGGTCGACTACCTCGACGTCCTCCAGCTCTACTGGCTGGGCAAGATGTCCGCCTTCACCGGCCCGGTGCAGGCGGAGCTGGTGCGGCTGCGGGAGGAGGGGAAGGTCCGGGCCGTGGGGGCCTCGATCCACGACCGGCCCCGGGCCGGACGGCTGGCGGAGGACTCGATCCTCGACCTCCTCATGATCCGGTACAACGCCGCCCACCCCGGAGCCGAGCAGGAGATCTTCCCGCACCTTGCGCGCCGGCACCCGGCGGTGGTGGCCTACACCGCCACCAGCTGGCGGAAGCTGCTCCGCGCGCCGCGGGGCTGGACCGGGCCGGTCCCCACCGCCGGCGACTGCTACCGGTTCTGCCTCACCAGCCCCCACGTCGACGTGGTGCTCACCGGGCCGAGGAGCGCGGCCGAGCTCCGGGAGAACCTGGCCGCCCTGGAGCGGGGGCCGCTCGATCCGGCCGAGCTCGAGCGCATGCGGACCTTCGGCCGGGCCGTCCACGGCTAGGCGCGAGGCGAAGCCGAGGTGCGCCCGCGCCCGGGCACAGGGGAGCGGACCCGACCGACGGACCTCGCTCGGCGGGGAGGGGGCGCGGCCCCTTGGAGACCTCACCAGGGTCGATCGCCGCATGCGGCGCGGGCGTGTCCCCTGTCGACGGTGAGTCGAGGACACCCCGTTGCGCGAGGGAGCCGGGACCTGAGAGCCTGCGGAGGTGTCGCCTCTCCCGGTGATCGACCGGACCGATCGACGTCGTGCGCTCCTCACCGGGACGCTCGCCGTCGCCCTGGTAGGCCTGGTGGACGTGCTCGGATCCCCGGGGGGCGCCCGGCGGCTCCCGCTCTGGGCCGCCTGGGCGGCCGGCTTCCTCGCGCTGCTCCCCCTGCAGACGCGGGGGCCGGCCTGGGTGGCGGTGGCGAGCGGCGGCCTGGCCAGCGTCGGGTCGATGCTCACCCTGCTGGCGATGAGCTGGTCGAGCGGCGGCTCCCACAGCATCTTCTTCCTGATCCTGATGATGGTCCCGCTCATGGCCGCGCTCATCGCCACGAGCGACACCGTCGATCCGTTCCTCCAGGGCGTCGTCGGCCTGGCGGGCGGCGGGGTGCTGATGCGCCTGGAGGACCGGCCGTGGTCGGAGGTGCTCCCCTGGGCCACGCTCGCCGGCATCGCCATCGGGTTCGCCCTGCTCGCCTCCCTCCGCGCCCGCCGCCGCCAGGACGCCCTCCTGCGCGCCGAGCAGGCGCGGGCCGATGCGCTCGTCCGCCTGGCCGCGGCGGAGAAGGCCCGCGCCCAGGCGGAGCGCTGGGTGGCGCTGGGCCAGCTGGCCGACGAGGTGGCCCACGACGTGAATAGCCCCCTGGCCTCGATCCGCTCGAACCTGACCTTCCTCGAGGAGGAGCTGGGGCCGGGCCCCGCCGACGCCGCCGGGGCCATCCGGGACGCCGTCGACTGCGCCGAGCGGATCCGGGTGATCATCGCCCGGCTCCAGGCCCGGCTGAGGCTGGCCCGCGGGTCCGGGGGTGGGGAGGGCGACGACGGCGGCGAGGCGGGCGCCTGAGCCGGCCGGTCAGGGGGCGCTCGTCGGATCCCAGCTCGTCCGGTAGCCCTCGTCGAGCGCGTCGAGGGCGGCCAGATCCTGGGCGTCGAGCGCGAAGCCGAACACGTCCGCGTTCTCGCGGATCCGGTCCTCGTGGACCGACTTCGGGATGGACACGAGCCCGTGCTCGAGCCCCCAGCGCACCAGGATCTGGGCCGGTGTGCGGCCATGCCGGTGCGCCACCCGCTCGAGGACCGGGTGGTCCATCCGGTGGCCGCGCACCAGGGGGCCGTAGGCCTCGAGCTGGATCCCGTGCGCCCGGCAGTGGTCGAGGAGGGCGCGCTGGTGCAGGAACGGGCTGAACTCGACCTGGTTCACCGAGGGCGGCTCCTTGCACCGGGCGAGGAGCTCGTCGAGGTGGCGGACGGTGTAGTTGGAGACGCCGATGGCCCGGGCCTTCCCGTCGGCGAGGAGCCGCTCCATCGCCCGCCAGGTGTCGTGGCGGAGCCCCTCGACGGGCCAGTGGACGAGGTAGAGATCGATCCGCTCCAGGCCGAGCAGCGCCAGGCTCTCGTCGCAGGCCCGGAGGGTGCGATCGTAGCCGTGGTCCGAGTTCCAGAGCTTGGTGGTGACGAAGACCTCGTCGCGCGGCAGGCCGCTCTCGCGCAGGGCCGCCCCCACGTCCTCTTCGTTCCGGTAGGCGCGGGCCGTGTCGACGAGGCGGTAGCCGGCCCGGAGGGCGGCGAGGACCGCGCGCCGGGTCTCGTCCCCCGGCGGGGACTGCCAGACCCCCAGCCCCAGGATGGGCATCTTC
>DATKAL010000386.1:0-14089 GCA_035498135.1 Anaeromyxobacter sp. | reverse complement strand
CGCGATCACCACCTCGCCGGTGAGGTCGCGGACGATGCGCGCCTCTCCGGGCGCCCCGGGCGCCTGCGGCGGCACCGGCGCCTCGAGGAGGGTCCGCGGCGAGCGGGCCGAGGCGGCGTCGAGGGCGAAGGCGAGCGCCTCGTCCTCGCTGGCCGGCTCGACCGCCTCCGCCAGGTAGGCGCGCGGCCGGTGCGGGTAGCGCACCAGGAAGGTGGGCAGCTCCGGGTCGGCGGCGACCACCTCGACCGGCGACGCCAGCCCGATCTTGGCCGCCAGCGCGGGGGTCTTCGGCACCGGCACGTAGGCGAAGCCCCAGAGCCCGACCTGCGGCGTCGTCCGCTCCGTGCCCGCCGCGGTCCGGAAGCGGAGCAGCCGCCGGGGATCGAGGCCGGTGTAGACCTCGAGGTTCCCCACCCGCGCGCCGACGTTCCAGGCCGGGTAGTAGTTGGCCGCCCCCCAGCGGAACCCGCCCTCGTAGCTGGAGAGCTCCTTCCAGCGCTTGTCGGTGAGGTCGAAGAGGGTCACCAGGCGCGGCAGCTCGGGCCGGCTCGCCAGGAAGGCGCCGAGCGCGGGGCGGGGGAGGCAGTTCTCCGGGGGGGAGAGGAGGTAGGCGCGCACGTTCGCGGCCGCGAGGTCGAAGGCGACGATCGCGGCGAAGGTGACGGGCGCGGCCCGCGCCAGGATCCCGCGGGAGAAGGCGAAGGCGGCCACCGCCAGGAGCGCGAGCACGAGGCCGGTGTTCCCCAGGGCGCGCCCGACGTTCTCGAGCAGGCTCGCCGCCGCGGTCGGGTCGCTGGCGCGCGCCGCCGCCGCGGCGAGCGGCGCCTCGAGGAGGGCGAGCGCGGCCCGGGCCGAGAGGAGCACCGCCGCGCCGATGGCCGCCCCGAGCGCGAGCCGCCTCGCCCGGTCGGTCCGCGAGAGGAGCTCCTCGAGCCCCATCCCGGCCGCGATCGCGAGGAAGAGGGTGGGCCAGACCACCAGCTTCTCCCAGTACCGGAAGGCGCCGAGGACCGGGAGGTGGCGCACCAGCTGGACGAACCCGGCGTAGTGGCCCATCGCCGCCCAGGTGAGCGCCGCTCCCGCGGCGAGGAGGATCCGCGCCCGGCGGGAGCCCGAGGCGGAGAGCGCCGCCAGCGCCAGCGCCGACACGCCGACGTAGACCGAGGCCACCCAGGGGAGGACCGTGGTCTCGTTCCCCGCCGCCCACTGGAACGCCCCGCCGTGGAGCATGCCGCGGGTGGTCTCGAACAGGCTCGGCAGCCCCAGCTCGAGGACCCGGAGCGGGTGCAGGTTCCAGCGCGCCGCCTGGCGCGCCACCGTCTCCGAGGCCCGGACGGTCTGGGGGAGCCAGAGCACCACGGGCAGGAGCACGGGGAGCGCCGCCACCGTGCAGCCGGCGCCGGCGAGGAGCGTGCGCCCGAGCGCCGCCCGGCCGCCGGAGCGCGCCAGCCAGAGGCCGCGCAGGGCGAGGATCCCCACGGCGATCCCCCAGCCCTGGGGGTCGCCGGCCGCGGCGCAGAGGAAGGACGCCGCGCCGAGCCCGAGCAGCCTGCCCGGTCCGCCGCGCAGGAGGAAGGCCTCGCCCGCGGCCAGCACCCAGGGGACGCTGGCGGCGGTGGTGAGGTAGGTGACGTTGTCCGAGGAGCTGACGAGGAAGCCCGAGAGCGCGAAGGCGTACCCGGCGAGGAGGGCGGGGGCGAAGCGGAGCCCGAGCCGGCGAGCCCAGGCGAACGCCCCGAGCCCGCCGAGCAGGTAGCAGAGGAGCACCCAGGCCTTGAAGGCCCAGTCGAAGGGGAGCACGACGAACAGCAGGTTGAAGGGGTGGAGCGGGGCGTCCACCGCCGCGCCGACCACCGGCACCCCGAGCCCCATGTACGGGTTCCACTCGGTGAGCCGGCCGTGGCGGAGCTCCTCGGCCAGGAACCGCTTGATCGGGTAGTGCATCCGGCCGCTGTCCCGGAAGAGGAACTGCTGGTCGGTGAGCAGGGCGGGGGCGAAGAAGAGCGCCAGGACGGGGAGGAGCAGGGCCGTGGCGCGGAGCAGGCCGGCCGGCGCCGCGGGGGCGGGCGCCGGGGCCGGCCCAGCCGGCGCCGGCGGCGCGGCGACCGCTTCGGCCGGGGTCATGCCACGTCCCGATCGGCGGAGGGGGAGCCGGCAGCCGAGGCGAGCCGGACGAAGGTCTGCTCGAGGCTCTCGCGCACCGGCTGGACGGCGAGCACCCGGCCGCCCAGGGCCAGGATCTCCCTGGCGGCGGCGTTCGCGGCGTCGGTGTCCGCGAAGGAGAACGTCCAGTCGGCCGGGCCTCGCGCTCCCTCCCGCGCCTGCGCCCGGAGCCGGTCGAAGGCCGCCTCGGGGAGCCCGGCGCAGCGCAGCTCCACGGCGCGGATCGAGCCGTCGAGGAGGGAGGAGAGCGGCCCCTCGGCCACGAGCCTCCCGCGGAGCACCATCCCGACCCGGTCGCAGATGCTCTCGACGTCGGAGAGGATGTGGGTGGAGAAGAAGACCGTCTTCCCCCGCCGGCGGAGCTCCACCACCAGGTCCCGCACGTCCTTGCGCCCGAGCGGGTCGAGGCCGCTCATGGGCTCGTCGAGGATGAGGAGGGGGGGGTCGTGGATCAGGGCCTGGGCGAGGCCGAGCCGCTGCACCATGCCCTTGGAGAACTTGCGGACCGTGAGCTCGCGCGCCTGGCCGAGCCCCACCAGCTCGAGCAGCTCGTCGGCGCGCTGGTCGAGCGCCCGGCCGGACATCCCCGAGAGGCGGCCCAGGTAGCGGAGCACCTCCTGCGGCCGGAGGAAGTCGTGGAAGGATGGGTTCTCGGGCAGGTAGCCCACCGCGCGCCGGCTCTCCGGGTCCCGGATCGAGCGGCCGAAGATGCGGGCCTCGCCGCGGGTGGGGGCGATGAGCCCCACCAGCATCTTGATCGAGGTGGTCTTGCCCGCGCCGTTCGGCCCGACGAACCCGTAGATGGAGCCCTGGGCCACCTCGAGGGCGAGGCCGTCGAGCGCCGCCACCAGGCGGCGGCGGACGCCGACCCGGTAGGTCTTGGTGAGCCCGGAGACTTGAAGGGCGGGCTGGGTCGCGCCGCTCACCGGACGTCCTTTCTCGAGAACACCACCGCCGCCAGCGCCACCACCGCGCCCGCCCAGCCGAGGCCGTAGCCGACCCGGGCGAGGAGGGAGAGGGGAGCGACGGCGTCGCCGTAGGTGAGGGCCTCCTTCATGTCGAGGAGCCCGAGGTTGGGGACCACGAAGTCGAGGACGCGCACGACCGACTTGAGCCCCACCTCGGGGCTGGTGAGCCAGAAGCCGCGGACCTCGCCGAAGACGTGGCCGATCCCGATCACCGCCAGGGTGAGGATCACCGCCAGGGTGGGGGTGGAGAAGGAGGAGAAGAGGACCGCGAACGCGGCGCAGAGCGCCACCTGGACCAGGATCAGGAGGAAGGCGGCCACGAAGTGGAGGCCGAAGGCGTCGCCGCTCCCTCGGTAGACGAGGAGCATGAGCGCGGTCGCCGCCGCCATGGCGGCGACGTTGAGGGCGAGCACCGCGACGAGCCCCAGGTACTTGCCGACGAGGAACTCGCCGCGCGAGACCGGGCGGGCGAGCGCGGCGTAGCAGGTCCGGCGGTCGAGCTCCCGGGCCACGATCGCCACCCCGAGGAACACGGCGATGAGGGTGGCGAAGAGCTGGGTGCTGCCCGTCCCGATGTCGGCGATGATCCGGAACTGCTCGCCCAGGGTGAGCTGGGAGATGGTGAGCGATCCGCCGATCAGGATCAGGCCGAAGATCGCCAGGTTGTACATGAGGCGCTCGCGGAGCGTCTCCCGGACGGTGTTGGCGGCGACGGCCAGGGCCTTCATTGCGCCTCTCCTGCCATGGTGTTCCGCAGGGGCTTGCGCTCCCCGAGGACGGTGGAGCGGACCGCGCCGGTGGAGAGGTCGAGGATCACCTGGCCGCCGGAGGGATCCTCGGGGGTCGCCCGGAGCAGCCCCTCGGAGATCAGCACCTCGAGCCCCATGGGCCAGACGACGTAGCGGCGCCGGTACTCCGCCACCGCCTTCTCCACCTGCGAGAGCACCTGGTAGGTCCGGACCTTCACCAGCCGCCGCTCGAGCTGCACGCGGAGCTCGGGGGTGTCGGCCGTGCGGATCGCCTCCTCCAGGAAGGCCTCGGTGGTGCGGTACTCGGCGTCCGCGGCCAGTGCGAGGTTGGCCGCCAGGAGGGCGAGGTGCGGCCGCTTGCCGGCCACCGCCGCGCGCCGCGCGTACTCGGCCGCCTCGGCGAAGTCCCCCTGGTAGAGGAACTTGTTGACCGCGTAGACCCAGTAGAGCGTCCAGCGGTCGGGCAGGTTCCGCATCCCCTTCTTCAGAATCTTCTCGGCGTCCGCGGCGCGCCCGGGGACGAAGCCCAGGTCCGAGCCCACCACCTGGTAGGCGTACCCGTGGCGCGGATCGAGATCGGTCACGATCTCGGCCAGAGGCAGGGTGGCGCCCCAGCGGTCCACGTGGGCGAGCAGCGTCTCCCCCATGTACTGGACCAGCCGGAGCCAGTAGACGTCGGAGAGGAGGAGCCGCTGGCCGAGGGAGGTGATCCGGAGGGTCCGACCCGAGGGGAGCCAGGTCGGATCCCGCACCCGCCCCATCGCCATGGCCTCTGGCTCGAGCGAGCTCCGCGCGGTGGCGGCGACCGCGGCGCAGAGGAGGCCGGCGACGACGATGGCGGAGAGGCGGGACATGCGTCGAGCGACCGCGAGAGGATGCGGGAGGGCCGGCGGCCCGTCAAGCCGGCGCCGGGAAAGACGAGACGGGCGCCGCGCGTGAGCACGGCGCCCGCCGGGTTCGGCAGGATCGCTGTCGGCTAGAAGACGTCCGGGCCGGTCGCGACGCAGGGGGCGCCGTAGATGGTGACGCCGTTGCGGTCGAGGCAGCTGCTGGTGCCGGCGGTGCCGGGGAAGGCGGCCACGAGCGGGACGGTCTCGGAGGTCTTGCCGTCGAGGGCGAGCTTCACCAGGGCCACGTCGCCGTTGGTCGCGTCGCCGTCGATGTTGGCGATGGCGCCGATCGAGTAGCAGGTGCCGGACTGCGCGCCGGTCGGGTTGCCCTTGCAGTTGGTGCCGGTGGCGAGCTGGTAGACGAAGTAGGTCGCGCCCTCGATCGCCCAGTCGGCGAGCTGCGCGTTGGAGATCTCGGTGGTGGTCCAGGCGACCTTGGCGGTGCCCGGCTTGCCGGCGGCGGCCGCGGGCATCGAGGTGCCGCCCAGGCTCCAGTACTGGCCGGCGACGTAGTCGGTGGTGGCGATGCCGGTGAGCTGCCGCTCGCCCTGCTGCAGGGCCTCCTCGGCCTTCCGGAGCCCTTCGACGTTGGTCGCGCCCTCGCTGAACTTCGAGCGGAGCTGGTACTTGACGAAGTTCGGGATCGCGATCGCGGCGAGGATGCCGATGATCGCCACGACGATCATGAGCTCGATGAGGGTGAAGCCCTTGGCCAGCTTCTTCATGTTGCCTCCGGTGTGTGCGCGGCGGGGGGCCCGTCGCGGCGCCGACCCCTGCGGGCCGGCTCGTTTGTCGAGACTCGCTGTTAGCACGCCCGATGCCACCCGAGCCGGGGGATAAGTCCCCGGATCCTGTGGTCGCGACCGGGGCCATGACGTGGACGGGGAAGGTCAGCAGGGTTCCGCGGCCTGACGTTTTTCGTCACCCCTCCCCGCGGCCGCCGGCCCCCGCTCCTTTGACAGCGCCGATCACCCACATGATGATGCCGCGCGCCCTCCCCTTCCGGAGGCCCGGCCCACCCTTGGATCCGCTCGAGCTCTCTCCCGCCCTCCTCGGCCTTGCCACCGCCTGGGTGATCCTGGTCGGCGCCGCCCTGGGGAGCTTCCTCAACGTGGTGATCGCCCGGGTGCCGGCGGGCCAGTCGATCGTCCGCCCCGGCTCGCGCTGCCCGCGCTGCAGCGCCCCCATCGGCTGGCGCGACAACCTCCCGGTCCTCTCCTGGCTCCTGCTCCGGGGGCGCTGCCGCGCCTGCCGCGCGCCCATCTCCCCGCGCTACCCGGCGGTCGAGCTGCTCGGGGCCGGGGCGGCCTGGCTCGCCTTCCACCGCCACGGGATCTCGGTCGCGGCCGCGGCCGAGCTGGCCTTCGCCCTGCTGCTCGTGGCGCTCGCCTTCATCGACCTCGACACCTGGCTCCTCCCCCACGCCCTCACCCTGCCGCTGCTCGCGCTCGGGCTGCTCGCGAGCGCGCTCGGCCTCTCGGCGGCGCCGTCGCTCGCCTCCTCCGCGCTCGGGGCGGCGGCCGGCTTCGCCGCCTTCCTGGCGGTCTCGCTGGTCGGCGCCCGCCTGCTCAAGCGCGAGGCGATGGGGTTCGGCGACGTGATCCTCCTGGCAGGGCTCGGCGCCTGGCTCGGGGCGAGGTCGCTCGTGCCCCTGGTCCTCCTCGCCTCGGTGCAGGGGACGGTGGTCGGCCTGGTGCTGCTCTCGCTCGGGAAGGGGGAGCCGGGACCGGCCGCCGAGCCGCCGGCCGGGGTGGAGCCGCCCGCTCCCGCCGGCGCGGAGCCGCCCGCGCTGCTCCAGGGGGCGGCGGCCAACGCCGGGGCCGCGCCCGGCGCCCCCGCCTCGGGTGAGGCCGCCGCCTCCGGCCCGGGCGGGCAGGGCCCCGCTCCCGAGGCCGCCCCCGTCCCCGAGGAGGAGGAGTGGGTCCCGCCGCGCCACTCCATCCCCTTCGGCCCGTTCCTCGCCGCCGCCGCCCTGGAGTGGCTCTACGCCGGCGACGGCATCGTCCGGATCGTGCCCGCCCTCTCGGTTTTCCGGTAGGCTCTCCCCCGCGTGCGCACGCGCGTCCGGCTCGGTCTCGCGCTCCAGCTCGCCGCGGTCGCGACGGGCGTGGCGGGCGTGCTGGTGGCGGCCGGGCTCCCCCTCCTCGCTCGCCGGACGGGGCCGGTCTGGATCGTGGCGGCGCTCGCGCTCGCCGCAGCCGCCGCGGTGGTGGCGGTCGGCCTCGCGGTCCTGATCGGCGGCGTGGCCCGCCCTGTGGAGCGGCTGCTCGACGCGGCGGCGCGCCTCTCGGTCCCGGCCGGCGACCTGCCGGCGCTCGGTCCCCCGGGGGAGGCCTCCGGGCCGGCGCTGCACCGGGCGGCGGTCGCCTTCGAGCGGACGGTGGCGGCGCTGGAGGGAGAGCGGCTCCGGGTGGCCGAGCAGCTCGCCGCCCTGGAGCGGGCCAACCGCGAGCTGGCCGGCGCCCAGGAGTCGCTGGTGCGCTCGGAGAAGCTCGCCACCGTCGGCCGGCTGGCGGCCGGGATCGCCCACGAGGTGGGGAACCCCCTGGGCGCGATCTGCGGCTACGCCGAGCTGGCCCGGGGGCGGGCGCTGGCCGGCGCCCCGGCGGCGGAGCTCGCCGACCTCCTCGCCCGCATCTCCGCCGAGGGGCAGCGGATCGATCGGATCCTCCGCGACCTCCTCGACTTCGCGCGCCCCGCCGCCCCCGCCCTCGGGCCGGTGGCGGTGGCCTCCGCCCTGGACGTCGCCGCCCGGCTGGCCCGGGTCCAGGCGCGCGCCCGCGGCCTCGAGGTCCAGGCCGAGCTGGCGAGCGGGCTGCCGCCGGTCTGGGCCGACGCCCACCGCCTCGAGCAGGTGTTCCTGAACCTCCTCCTCAACGCCGCCGACGCCATGGGCGGGCAGGGGACGGTGTGGATCACCGCGCGCGGCGAGGGGGACGAGGTGGTGGTCCGGGTGGCCGACGCCGGTCCGGGGATCCCGGCCGAGCACCTGGGGCGGGTGTTCGATCCCTTCTTCACCACCAAGCCGCCCGGCGAGGGGACGGGGCTCGGGCTCTCCGTCTGCCACGGGATCCTGGAGTCCTTCGGGGGCGGGATCACGGCGGGGAACGCCCCGGACGGCGGCGCGGTCCTCACCCTCCGGCTCCGGGCGGCCGGAGCCGGCGTGCTAGAGTCGCCGGCGTGAGCCTGCGGTCGATCCTGGTGGTGGACGACGAGGCGTCCATGCGCCACCTGCTCACCGTGATCCTGGCGGATCGCGGGTACGAGCCGCGCGCGGTGGGGTCCGCCGAGGAGGCGCTGAAGGAGCTCGCGGCCCGCGACTACGACCTTGTCCTCACCGACGTGCGGATGCCGGGGATGGGCGGGCTCGGGCTCCTCCGGGAGATCCAGAAGGTCGCCCCCGAGCTGCTGGTGATCGTGATGAGCGCCTACGGGACGCACGACAGCGCCCTGGAGGCGATGAAGGCGGGGGCCTACGACTACCTCCCAAAGCCGTTCAAGCCGGACGAGGTGGTGCTCGTGCTCCGCAAGGCGGAGGAGCGCGAGCGGCTGGCCCGGGAGAACCGGCGGCTCCGCCGGGAGCTGGCGGACGCCTACCCGCCGGGCGCCCTGGTGGGCGCCTCCCCGGCGCTGGAGGCGGTGCTGCGCCAGGTGCGGAAGGTGGCGCCCCAGAAGACCACCGTCCTCCTCGAGGGCGAGTCCGGGACCGGGAAGGAGCTGGTGGCCCGGGCGATCCACGAGCTCTCGCCGCGGGCCCCCTTCCCGTTCGTGGCCGTGAACTGCGGGGCGATCCCGGCCGAGCTGATCGAGTCCGAGCTCTTCGGCCACGTGCGGGGCGCCTTCACCGACGCGCGCCGCGACAAGAAGGGGCTGGCGGCCGAGGCCGACGGGGGGACGCTCTTCCTCGACGAGATCGGGGAGCTGCCGCTCGGGCTCCAGGTGAAGCTGCTCCGCTTCCTCCAGGAGGAGGAGGTGCGGCCGGTGGGGGACGTCCACGCCCGCCAGGTGGACGTGCGGGTGGTGGCGGCGACCGCCCGCGACCTCTCCCGGGCGGTGGCGGCCGGGGAGTTCCGCGAGGACCTCTACTGGCGGCTCAACGTGGTCCACGTCCGCCTCCCTCCGCTGCGCGAGCGGCGCGAGGACGTCCTCGCCCTGGCGGAGCACTTCCTGGCGCGGTACGCCGCGCTCCGCCCCGAGCTGCCCTCCCTCTCCCTCTCGCCCGAGGCGCGGGAGGCCCTCCTCGCCCACCGCTGGCCCGGGAACGTCCGCGAGCTGGAGCACGCGCTGGAGCGGGCGGTGGTGCTGGCCGAGGGGCCGGTGATCCGGGAGGACGACCTGCCGGAGCCGGTGCGGGCGGCCCCGGGGCCGCCCCCGGCCGTGTCCCCGCCGGAGGGGACGCTCTCGGTCAAGCGAGCGATCCGGGCCGTCGAGGAGCAGCTGATCCGCGCCGCGCTGGAGCGGACGGGCGGGAACCGCACCCGGGCGGCGGAGCTGCTCGAGCTCTCGTACCGGGCGCTCCTCTACAAGATCAAGGACTACGGGCTGGAGTAGGGCGGGGTGGGCCGGAACGGCCTTCTCCACCCTGCGTATGACCTATAATTAGGCATCACTTCCATCAGTTCGATTCACCGACATATCGCCGTCCCACACACACCGATATCACGCGGGCGCCTTTCTTGATCCCGCCGGGGGCGATCGCTTAGCGTGGCCTCGCATGCCCGCCCGAACGCCCTCCAGGACGTCGACCAAGCCCATGCGCGCGCCGAACAATGTGCAGCGACTCCGCGAGGAACAGCTGCTGACCAAGGCCGAGCTGGCCCGCAAGGCGGGCGTCTCGCCGCTCACGGTCTCGCGGGTGGAGAGCGGCCTCGACTGCCGCGTGGACACCAAGCGGAAGATCATCCTCGCGCTCGGGCTGACGCCTTCCGACCGGCGCAAGGTCTTCGGGAACGGCAGGGGAGGGCGCGTTTCGTGATCCGGCGGCGCTGCGCTACGATGGGCTCGATCCGCGACGCGGAGGGGCTCGAGACGAGGCACGGGCGAGCACGCCCGTGCCGTGGGTGAAAGGTTCGCCATGGCGAAGAGCAAGCTCGCCGTCGGCCTCGACATCGGCTCCGCCAGCGTCAAGCTGGTGCAGCTGAAGGAGCGGCGAGGCGGCTACGCGCTGCAGGCGTTCGGCAGCGCGCCGCTGCCGCCCGAGGCGATCGTCGACGGCGCGCTGATGAACTCCTCGGCGATCGTGCAGGCCATCCAGGACGTGGTGGCGCAGCAGAAGCTCAAGGTGAAGGAGGTGGCCATCGGGGTCCGGGGCCACTCGGTGATCATCAAGAAGATCTCGCTCCCGCGGATGACGCAGGAGGAGCTCGACGAGTCCATCCAGTGGGAGGCGGAGCAGTACATCCCCTTCGACGTGAAGGACGTGAACATCGACACCCAGATCCTCACGCCGGAGGGGGACGCGGCCGGCCAGATGGACGTGCTCCTGGTGGCGGCCAAGAAGGACATGATCAACGACTACACCTCGGTCTGCGCGGAGTCCGGCCTCACCGCCACCGTGGTGGACGTCGACGCCTTCGCGGTCCAGAACGCCTACGAGGCCAACTACGACCAGGGCGGCGGCGAGACCATCGTCCTCATCAACGTGGGCGCCGCGGTCTCGAACATCAACATCCTCTCCCGGGGCGTGACCACCTTCACCCGCGACATCACCATGGGCGGAAACGCCTTCACCGAGGAGATCCAGAAGCAGCTCAACATCTCCTACGACGAGGCCGAGGCCCTCAAGGTCGGCGGCCAGGGCGAGTCCGACGCGGTGGTCCCCCAGGAGGTCGAGCGGGTGATCCAGTCGGTCGCCGACCAGATGGGCGGGGAGATCCAGCGCTCCCTCGACTTCTACGCGTCCACCGCCTCGGACGGCGGCATCGCCCGGGTCTACCTGTCGGGCGGCACGGCCCGCATCCCCGCCCTGTTCAAGGTGATCGAGGCCCGCGCCAACGTCCCGGTGGAGGTGCTGAACCCCTTCAAGAACATCGAGATCGACAACCGCAAGTTCGACCCGGCGGTCATCCTCGCCGCGGCGCCGGCCGCCGCGGTCAGCGTCGGGCTCGCCCTCCGCCGTCCCGGGGACAAGTAGCCATGGTCCGGATCAACCTACTTCCCGTCCGGGTCTCGAAGAAGAAGGAAGCGGGGAAGCAGCAGCTCGTGCTCTTCGCGGTCCTGCTCGTCGGCGGGGTGGTCGGGAACTACCTCTGGTCGGGCTCGCGCACCAGCGAGCTCACGGGCAAGGAGCAGCGCGTCGCCCGGACCCGCGCCGACATCGCGCAGCTCGACAAGATCATCGGCGAGGTGAAGAGCCTCCGCACCCAGCAGCAGGAGCTGAAGGACAAGCTCGACGTCCTGGAGAAGCTGAAGCAGGGGCGGACCGGCCCGGTGCGGATGCTGGACGAGCTCGCCTCCATCACCCCGAAGCGCCTCTGGCTCAAGAAGCTCGACGAGAAGAGCGGCAAGGTCGTCTTCGAGGGGACCGCCTCGAGCATCGACGACGTCTCCACCTTCATGACCGCCCTCAAGGGCTCGCGGAGCTTCGGCGACGTCGAGCTGAAGCGGACCGCGGCCCGGGTCGAGAGCGGGTACCGGGTGGTCGACTTCACCATCGCCGCGTCGGCGCGCTACGCGCCGCCGCCCGCCCCCTCCGGACCGGGCGGGACGGCGAAGGCGGGGGGCTAGGCCATGGAGAAGCTCATCGAGCGGATCGCCAAGGCGCCCGTCGGCCTGAAGCTGGGCGTGGTGGCCGCCGCCCTGGTGGTCCTCACGGCCGTCAACTACTTCGTGATCGCCATCCCCACCTTCGGCCCCTCGGTCTCCGAGGTGGAGGCGCGGATCGCCCGGGCCGAGCTGGACCAGAAGCGGCTCGACGGCGAGTTCATCGAGAAGACCGCCATCGCCAACGACCTGAACCGCTTCCGGCGGGAGCGCGAGCTGCTCGAGCAGCGGCTCAACGAGGCGCTCGCCGAGCTCCCCGAGCAGAAGAACCTCGACGAGCTGCTCCAGTTCTTCCAGGACCGGGCCACCAAGGCGGGGCTGGAGATCAGCAGCATCGAGCCCAAGGACCAGCAGAACGCCGGGTTCTACGCCCGGATCCCCATCCAGATGTCGGTGGACGGCAACTTCCACGAGATCGCCACCTTCTTCGACTCGCTCGGGCGCCTCCGCCGGATCGTGAACGTGAGCGAGATCGCGCTCTCCGCCCCCAAGGACGTGAACGGGAAGGTGATCGTGAACGCCAGGTTCCTCGCCACGACCTTCATGTTCGTCGACACCAAGGCGGCGACCAAGGGGGCCAAATGAGCCGCGCCCGCCTGCTGCCCGCGGCGCTCGCCGCCCTGCTCGCCGCCGGGTGCGGGGGGAAGCCCCCGCCTCGCCCGGCCGCGGCCGCGCCCAAGCCGGCCGCCGGCGCCGCCGCGCCGGCCGCCGAGGCCCCCAAGCCCGCCGAGTCGGAGTGGGTCTACTCCTCCGTCGGCAAGCGCGATCCCTTCCGCAGCTACCTGCGCGAGCTCTCCGTGCAGAGCGGAGCCCTCGCCACCCGCTGCGGCACCCCGCTCGGCCGGTTCGAGGTCGAGCAGCTCAAGCTGGTGGCCGTCGTGACCGGGCTCGAGGACCCGGTGGCGATGGTCGAGGCCCCCAACGGCGTCGGCTACTCCCTCCGCCGCGGCGCCTGCGTCGGCAAGAACGGCGGCGTGGTCGCCGCCGTTCGCTCCGGCGAGGTGGTGATCACGGAGTGGGCCGTCCGGGCCGACGGCAGCCGTGACTCGACGCAGACCGTGCTCCGCCTTCCGAAGCAGGCGGCGCTCAACCTCGAGGAGTCGCCATGACCTCCCGCCTCATGCCCATCGCCGGCCTGCTCCTCTGGAGCTCGCTCGCGAGCGCCGCGCCGACCGCGGACCCGAACCTCGTCCGCTCCCTCGACGTGGCGGAGCGCGACGGCGCCCTGGAGCTGTCGATCGAGGGGACGCGCCCGCCCTCCTACTCGGTGTTCAAGCTGCAGGATCCGCCCCGGCTGGTGGTCGACCTGGTGGGCGCCGACGTGACCGGCGTCGCCTCGCCGGTCCAGGTCGGCAAGGCCGGCGTGGTCGCGGTCTCGACCGCGCAGTACAAGGACGAGCGGAGCGCGGTCGGCCGCGTGATCGTCGCGCTCGACGGCCCGCGCCGTTACGAGGTCGCTCCCCGCGGCAACACCGTGGTGGTCCGGGTGCTCGGCGACGAGGCCGCCCCGGCCGCGGAGGCGCACGCGCAGGCCCCGGTGACGCCGCCCGCGGCGGAGCCCGCGCCGCGCCCCGCCCCTCCGGCTGCCGCTCCGCCGGCCGTCGCGCCCGCCGCGGCGCCGGTCGCCGCCGGCGCCGACGACCACGTGGTCGCCCGGCGCGTGGACGAGGCGAAGGCGGCCTCGCCGGCGCACGCGGTGACCGCGGTCCGCGCCTCGGCCGGCCGCCTGCTGCTCGCCACCGACGGCGACGTGGCCCGGATCGAGATCCTGGAGCTGCGCGATCCGCCCCGCCTGGCGGTCGACCTGCACGGCGTCTCCCGGGCGCCGCGCGCCGCGGTGCCGGTGAGCGGCGCCTTCACCCAGGTGCGCTTCGGCCGCGCGGAGGGGAAGGTCCGCGTGGTCCTCGACGCGGCCGGCGCCCTCCCCGCCTACCAGGTGAAGCGCGTGAAGGGGGGCGTGGCGGTGATCGCCTCGGCCGCGCCCGCCGTGGCCCGCGCCGAGGAGCCGGCTCCCCGGTCCGCGCTGGCCGCCGCCGCTCCGGCGCCCGCCGCCGCCCCCGCGACCACCCCGGCCGTGGCCGCGCCGGCCCGCGCCCGGAACCGGATCGCCGACGTGCGCTTCGCGAGCAAGGGGAGCGTCGCCCGGATCGACGTCGCCGGCCGGGCCGCCTACGCGGTCAGCCGGCCCGACGCCCACACCATCGTCCTCACCCTCGAGGACGCGGAGCTGCCGCACAAGCTGGAGCGCTCGCTCGACACCACCGCCTTCCAGGGGCCGGTGGTGATGCTCTCCTCCTTCAACCAGCCCGGCACGCGCCAGGTCCGGATCGTGGCCACCCTCCGCGGCGAGGCGATGGACCGGCTCGTCGAGTCCGGCCAGGGGCTCTCCTGGACGGTCGAGGCGGATCCGGCCAAGGGGCAGGCGCCCCAGGCCGAGGCCGCCGGGCTCGCCGCCGAGGCCCCCGGCTACGCGCTCTCCGGCGCGCCGCAGGCCCACGGCTACAGCGGGCGCCGCATCACCCTCGACTTCCACGACATCGAGGTCCGCAACCTCCTC
>DATKAL010000385.1:0-3061 GCA_035498135.1 Anaeromyxobacter sp. | reverse complement strand
CTGGTCTCCCACAGCTACACCGTGCCGCTCGAGGCGCGCCTCCCGCGCGGGCTGGAGCTGGCGGCTCCCCTCCCGCCGGTCCTCCACGTGTCGCTCTCCGGGCCCTGGGCGAAGCTCCGGTCGCTCGACGGTGGCGACCTGGGCCCGGTGACCATCGACCTCTCCCGGACTGGCCCCGGCGTGGCCGCCTGGTCGGTGCGGCCCGAGTCGCTGCGCCTCCCACCCGGAGTCCGCGCCGACCTCATCTACCCCTCTCAAGGGACGGTCAGGCTGGAGCGCGACGGGCCTTGAGCGCACCCGCGGGGTGTGGATAAGGTGCGGGTTCCAATGACCGCCCAAGCCCCCAGCCAGCCGCCTGCGCAGACCCGCCGCCTCTTCGGCACCGACGGGGTCCGGGGCGTGGCCAACGTCCACCCGATGACCGCCGAGGTCGCGCTGCAGCTGGGGCGGGCCCTGGCCTTCATGGTGCGCAGCGGGCCGCACCGCCACCGCATCGTGATCGGCAAGGACACCCGGGTCTCCGGCTACATGCTGGAGACGGCGATCGCCTCGGGGATCTGCTCCATGGGGGTGGACGTGATGCTCACCGGCCCGCTCCCCACGCCCGGGATCGCCTTCATCACCCAGTCGATGCGGGCCGACGCCGGGGTGGTGATCAGCGCCAGCCACAACCCCTACCCGGACAACGGCATCAAGTTCTTCAGCCGCGACGGGTTCAAGCTGCCGGACGAGCTGGAGCTCCGGATCGAGCAACTGGTGCTGGACGAGGAGGAGGCGGCCGGCGCGGTGGACTTCCGGACCCTTCGCCCCACCGCCACCCGCATCGGGAAGGCGAAGCGGATCGACGACGCCATCGGGCGCTACGCCCAGTTCCTCAAGGGCCTGTTTCCCCGCGATCTCACCCTGGACGGCCTGACGGTGGCGGTCGACTGCGCCCACGGGGCGGCCTACCACGTGGCCCCGGCGGTGTTCGAGGAGCTGGGGGCGCGCGTGGTGCCCCTCAACGTGAAGCCGGACGGGAAGAACATCAACGACGGGTGCGGCGCGGTCCACCCGGAGGCGATGGCCCGGGCGATCCAGCGGCACAAGGCCGATCTCGGCCTGGCCCTGGACGGCGACGCCGACCGGGTGATCCTCGCCGACGAGAAGGGCCGGATCGTGGACGGCGACGCGATCATGGCCCTGGTGGGGCGGGACCTGATCCGCCAGAAGGCGCTGGCCAAGCGGACCGTGGTGGCGACGGTGATGTCCAACCTCGGGCTGGAGCGCTCCCTCGCCCAGGCGGGCGGCCGGGTGGTGCGGACCGCGGTGGGCGACCGGTACGTGGTCGAGGAGATGCGCCGGAACGGGTACAACTTCGGGGGCGAGCAGTCGGGGCACCTGATCTTCCTCGACCATGTCACCACCGGCGACGGGATCGCCGCCGGCCTGAACGTGCTGGCCGTGATGCGCCGGGAGGGCAAGCCGCTCTCCGAGCTGGCCCGCTGCTTCGAGCCCTACCCGCAGGCGCTGGTCAACGTGCCGGTGCGGGAACGGCGGCCCATCGCCGAGCTGCCGGCGGTCCGGCGGGCGATCGCCGCCGCCGAGGGGGCGCTGGGCAGGGAGGGGCGGGTCCTGGTCCGGTTCTCCGGGACGGAGAACAAGGCCCGCGTGCTGGTGGAGGGGCCGGAGGGCCGGCGGGCGCGGGCCCTGGCCGAGCAGATCGCGGGCGAGCTGCGGGCGGCGCTGGGCTGACCCCGAAGGCGGCGGCGCGCGCCCGCGCCGGGGTTGGGTTAGAGTTCGCCCACGATGCCCGCACGCCTCGGAGTCAACGTCGACCACGTCGCGACCCTTCGCCAGTCGCGGCGCACCCAGTACCCCGATCCGGCCGCCGCCGCCGTCCTGGCGGAGATGGCCGGCGCCGACCAGATCACCATCCACCTGCGCGAGGATCGCCGCCACATCCAGGAGCGCGACCTGCAGGTGCTCCGCAAGACCGTCTCCACCCGGCTCAACCTCGAGATGGCGGCCACCCAGGACATGGTGAAGCTCGCCTACGAGGCCAAGCCGGACGTGGCCACCCTCGTGCCCGAGCGGCGCGAGGAGCTGACCACCGAGGGGGGGCTGGACGTGGTGGGCGGTCGCGAGCACGTCCGCAAGGTGGTGAAGACCCTGCGCGACGCGGAGATCGAGGTCTCGCTCTTCATCGACCCGGATCTCGACCAGGTGAAGGCCGCCCACCGGGCCGAGGCCGAGGTGGTCGAGCTCCACACCGGCCGCTACTGCGACGCCCGGCTGGCGTCCGACCGCCGCAAGGAGCTGTCCCGGGTCATCGACGCCTGCAAGGCGGCGGCGAAGCTCGGCCTCAAGGTGGCGGCCGGGCACGGCCTCAACTACCAGAACGTCCTCCCGGTGGCCGCCATCGCCGAGATCGAGGAGCTGAACATCGGCCACGCGATCGTCGCCCGGGCGGTGCTGGTCGGCCTGGAGCGCGCCGTCCGGGAGATGAAGGAGCTGCTCCGGCAGGCGCGGGGCTGAAGGGGCGGGGGATCGCATGCGGCTGGTGAGCGCTGCCGAGATGCGCGAGATCGACCGTGTCGCCATCGCGGAGCTGGGGGTGCCGGCGCAGGACCTCATGGAGGCCGCCGGGAGGGCGGTGGCGGAGGCGGCCACCTCGCTGGCGGGCCCGCGCGGCCGGGTGGCGGTGGTCTGCGGCGGCGGCAACAACGGGGGCGACGGCTACGTCGCCGCCCGGCTCCTCCGGGCGGCGGGGCGCGAGGCGCACGCCGTGGCGCTGGTGCCCGCCGATCGGCTCGGCCCGGACGCGGGGGCGATGCGGGCGCGGGCCGAGGCGGCCGGAGTGGTGGTCGAGCCCTGGCCGGCGCCGCTCCTGGCCGGCCCCGGGGACGTCGTGGTGGACGCGCTCCTCGGCACCGGGCTGGCGCGGGCGGCGGAGGGCGCGTTCGCCGAGGCGATCGCCGCCATCGCGGCGGCGCGCGCGGCCGGGGCGCGGGTGCTGGCGGTGGACGTTCCCTCCGGCCTCTCGGCCGACACCGGGCGCCCGCTCGGTCCCTGCGTGGTC
>DATKAL010000384.1:0-3599 GCA_035498135.1 Anaeromyxobacter sp. | reverse complement strand
GGCGCGGCCGGCGATCGAGGCGGTGGAGCAGGGGAAGACCCGGTTCGTCCCCGAGCAGTGGACCAACACCTACATGGCGTGGATGCGGAACATCCACGACTGGTGCATCAGCCGCCAGCTCTGGTGGGGGCACCAGATCCCGGCCTGGTATTGTCCGGACGGCCACGTCACGGTGGCGCGCCAGGCGCCGGCCGCCTGCGCCACCTGCGGGAAGCAGGAGCTTCGCCAGGACGAGGACGTCCTCGACACCTGGTTCTCCTCCGCCCTCTGGCCCTTCTCCACCATGGGCTGGCCGGAGCGGACCGAGACCCTGAGGACCTACTACCCGACCTCGGTGATGGAGACCGGGCACGACATCATCTTCTTCTGGGTGGCCCGGATGATGATGATGGGCATCCACTTCATGGGCGAGGTGCCCTTCCGGACGGTGTACCTGCACCCCATGGTCCGGGACGAGAAGGGCCAGAAGATGTCGAAGACGAAGGGGAACGTGATCGACCCCCTCGTCATGACCGAGCGGTACGGGGCGGACGCGCTCCGCTTCACCCTCGCCGCCCTGACCGCCCAGGGACGGGACATCAAGCTCTCCGACCAGCGGATCGAGGGCTACCGCGCCTTCGCCAACAAGCTCTGGAACGCCTCCCGCTTCGCGCTCATGAACCTCTCCGGCTACGCCGAGCGCGGCGAGGCGCCCGAGCGGCTCGCCCTCTCCCCGGCCGACCGCTGGATCCTGGCCCGGCTGCAGGGGGCGGTGAACGAGACCGTCGCCGCCCTGGAGGCCTTCCGCTTCAACGACGCGGCCGGGACGGTCTACCAGTTCGTCTGGCACGAGCTCTGCGACTGGTACATCGAGCTCGCCAAGGACGCCCTCTACGGCGACGATCCGGCCCGCAAGCACGCCACCCAGGCGGTCCTGGTCCGCTGCCTCGAGACCACCTACCGGCTCCTCCACCCCTTCATGCCGTTCATCACCGAGGAGCTCTGGCACGTCCTGCGCGCCCGGGTCGAGGCCACGGACTGGGCCGACTCGGCGATGGCCGCCCCGTATCCCCAAACGGGTAGTGTCGACCGGGCGACCGAGGCCGCCTTCGGCCCGGTGATCGGGATCGTCGACGCCATCCGCAACATCCGCGGGGAGATGGGCATCCCGTTCAAGGTGAAGCTGGGGCAGAGCGTCCCCGTCGAGATCGCGGTCGCCGACGGCGCCACGGCCGCGCTGCTCCAGGGCAGCGAGATCTCTCGGGTTCACCGGGTGTCCGGGGTGGAGACCTCCCGGGTCGTGGTCGCCGCCCGGACACGGGCCCTGCCGCAGTCCGCCGTCGGCGTGGGGCCCGGCTTCGAGGTCCGGGTGCCGCTCGCCGGGGTGATCGACCTCGCCGCGGAGACGGCCCGGGCCGACAAGGAGATCGCCAAGGTCGACCAGGAGCTGGCCGGCATCGAGCGGAAGCTGGCCAACCCTTCCTTCGTGCAGAAGGCGCCTCCCGAGGTGGTCGAGAAGGACCGGGCCCGGGCGGAGGAGCTCCGCGAAAAAAGAGGCAAGCTCGAGGCCCATCGTGCGATGCTTTCAGGCTCGGACGGGAACACGGACTCGAACCCAGCCAGGAGGGACAGCATGGAGAATCAGAACGAGCAGAAGCCCGGCCAGGAGATCCCGGCCCCCGGTCCGGCTGCCACGCAGCCGAATCCGGTGATGGAGACGGCCGAGAAGGTGGCCGAGAAGGTGGCGGCGGCGGCCTCCGCGGCCTCCGAGGTCGCGCAGCAGGCGGTGAGCGCGGTCACCTCCGGCGTCGAGGCGATCGTCGCGAAGGCCAAGGCGGTCCGCAAGGCAGTGCGCAAGCCGGCGAAGAAGAAGGTGGCCCGGAAGGCGAAGCCGGCCCGCAAGGCGGCGAAGCGCAAGCCGGCCAAGAAGAAGGCCGCCCGCAAGCCGGCCCGCAAGGCGGCGAAGCGGAAGGTGGCGCGGCGCCCGGCCCGGAAGGCTGCCCGGCGGCGCGCGGGCAAGCGGAGGTAGCGGCGCGGGATGGCACGCCTCGGCGCGCACGCCGAACGCCTCCTCGACCTGGCGCTCGAGGAGGATCTCCTGCTCGGAGACGCGACCGGCGAGGCGACCATCGACGCCGACGCGGCCGGCGAGGGCACGTTCCTCGTCAAGGAGGATCTGGTCCTCGCCGGCACCGCCGTCGCGGCCCGGGTCTTCGAGCGGCTGGGAGCGCGCTGCGCCTTCGATCGGCCCGACGGCCGCGCCGCCGTTCGCGGCGAGGTGGTCGGCCGGGCCCAGGGGCCGGTGCGCGCGCTCCTCGCCGCCGAGCGGACCGCCCTGAACTTCCTCCAGCGACTCTCCGGGGTGGCCACCGCCACCCGGCGCTGCGTCGAGGCGCTGGAGCGGGGCGGGGGGCGGACCCGCCTCCTCGACACCCGAAAGACGACGCCCGGCTGGCGCATGCTGGAGAAGGCGGCCGTCCGGGCGGGGGGTGGGAAGAACCACCGCTTCAGCCTCGGGGACGGCATCCTCGTGAAGGACAACCACGTCGCGGCCTGCGGCGGGGTGGCGGAGGCGGTCCGGCGGGCCCGGGCCGCGGCCGGGGCGATGCTCAAGATCGAGGTCGAGGTGGTCGATCTCCCCGGGCTGGAGGCGGCGATCGCGGCCGGGGCCGACCTGGTCCTCCTCGACAACATGGACGACGCGGCCATGGCCGAGGCGGTCCGGCGCGCCGGCGGGCGGGCGCTGCTCGAGGCGAGCGGGAACATGACCCTGGAGCGGCTGCCGCGGGTCGCCGCCACCGGCGTCGACTTCGTCTCCATGGGCGCGATCACCCACAGCGCACGGGCGGTCGACGTCTCCTTCGAGCTGGGGCCCGGCTAGAGAGCCGACCCCCGCTCCCGCGGGCCCTCCCCACCGCTTCGCTCACGCGCGCCCTCCCCATCGGCGACGCCGCCTCGGCCGGGGTGAACGGGACGGCCGGGGCCCATTCACCCCGTCCAACGGAACCGCCACAGGACGGCCCAGCGGTAACGCCGGAGCCAGGCCTCGTTGACATGGCCGATCCGCCCGCCGAAGATCGATCCGATGGCCCCGGATGCGCCCGAGTCCGACGAGCTGGTCCTCGCCTTCCTGGCGGAGGCGGGGGACGAGTTCATCTCCGGCGAGGCCATCTCCGGCAAGCTCGGCCTCACCCGGGCGGCCGTCTGGAAGCACGTCGAGGCCCTACGCGCCCACGGGTACCGGATCGACGCGGTCCCGGCCCGCGGCTACCGGCTGGCCGGCGTCCCGGACCGGCTCACCGGGCTCGAGCTCCGGCCGCTCCTCAACACCCACGACCTCGGCCAGGTGCTCCACGCCTACGAGGAGCTCGGGTCCACCAGCGACCGGGCCCGGGAGCTGGCGGAGGAGGGGGCGGGGCACGGCGAGGTGGTGATCGCCGAGGCCCAGACCGCCGGGCGGGGGCGCCGGGGGCGGACCTGGGTGTCGCCGCCCCGGCGGAACCTCTACTTCTCGGTGGTGCTGCGCCCGGAGCTCCCGCCCGCCCGCGCCCCGGAGCTCACCCTGGTGGCCTCGGTGGCCCTCTGCGACGCCCTCCGCCAGGCGGGGGTCCAGGCCGAGA
>DATKAL010000383.1:0-3725 GCA_035498135.1 Anaeromyxobacter sp. | reverse complement strand
GCGGCCGAGCCGGCGGCCGGGCCGGCCATCGACGAGGGCGGCGCCGGCGCGGCGCTGGTGATCCCTCCGGGGGCGACGCGGGACCGCCTCTCCGGCCGGGGCGAGCGCCTCCAGGTGGTGCTCGACGGCAGCGATCCCAATCGCACCACGGTCACCGGCGCCGCCGCCTCGCGCTACTTCGGCGACCTGGGCGAGCGGCTCGCCCGGGAGCGGCTCGCCACCGCCGGCCGGGCGCCCCCCGCCCAGCTGGTCCTCGTGCCGCGGGTGGCCTTCAACCCCCGGCTGAAGACGCCGCCCTTCATGGTGCCGGGCATCGCCGCCATGCTCCTCGTGATCGTGACCGCCTTCACCTCGGCGATGGGGTTGGCGCGCGAGCGGGAGATGGGGACCCTGGAGCAGGTGCTGGTGACGCCCATCCGACCGCTGCTCCTCCTGGTGGGCAAGATGGCCCCGTTCGTGGTGATCGGCCTGTTCGACGTGACCCTGCTGGTGGCGGCCGGCACCTGGCTCTTCGAGGTCCCGATCCGCGGGAGCCTGGGGCTCTTCTACCTGGGGACGGCGCTCTACCTGGTCTCGACGCTCGGGATGGGGCTCCTCATCTCCACCGTCTCCGCCAGTCAGCAGCAGGCGTTCCTCGGGGCCTTCCTCTTCACCATCCCGGCGGTGCTCCTCTCCGGGCTGATGACGCCGATCCGGGCCATGCCCGGCTGGCTCCAGCCCATCACCTGGGTGAACCCCATCCGCTGGTTCGCCGAGATCTCGCGCGGGATCCTGCTCCGCGGCAGCGGCCTGGCCGAGCTCTGGCTCCCGTTCCTCGCCCTGGCGGTGATCGGGGTGGCCATCCTCACCAGCGCCACCCTCCGGTTCCACCGCCGCATCGCCTGATCACCTGCTACATTGCCGCCCCGCATGACCCCGGTCGTCCGGATCCGCGGGCTGGAGAAACGCTACGGCGCCCTGTCCGCGCTCGGGGGCGTGGACCTGGACATCTCGCCGGGGGAGATCTTCGCCCTGCTCGGGCCGAACGGGGCGGGCAAGACCACCCTCATCTCCATCGTGGCCGGCCTGGTGCGGGCCACCGCCGGGACGGTGAGCGTCCTGGGCAAGGACGTGGTCCGGGACTACCGCGAGACCCGCCGGGCGATCGGGCTCGTCCCGCAGGAGATCAACTTCGACCCCTTCTTCACGGTCGAGGAGACCCTCCGCATCCAGGCGGGCTACTTCGGGGTCCGCCTCTCCGAGGCCCGGCTGGTCGAGCTCCTCGACGCGCTCGACCTGGCCGCCAAGCGAAAGGTGAACAGCCGGGCCCTCTCCGGGGGGATGAAGCGCCGGCTGCTCATCGGCAAGGCCCTGGTCCACGAGCCGAGGGTCCTCTTCCTCGACGAGCCCACCGCCGGGGTGGACGTGGAGCTGCGCCGCTCCCTCTGGAGCTACGTGCGCGGCCTCCGCGATCGCGGGACCACCGTGGTCCTCACCACGCACTACCTCGAGGAGGCGGAGGAGCTGGCCGACCGGATCGGCGTCATCGACCGCGGCCGGCTCCTGGTCCTGGAGCGGACCGAGGAGCTGCTCCGGCGCCACGGAGCGAAGACCCTGCGCCTGGCGCTGGCCCGGCCGGTGTCGGAGCCGCCCGCCTCGCTCGCCGTCCTGGGGGCGACGGTGGAGGACGGCGGCGGGGCGATCTCGGTGGAGGTCTCGGCCGGCGGCTCGTTCGGCGAGGTGCTGGCGGCGGCCTCCGCGGCCGGCCTGGTGGTCCGGGACGTCGAGACGCGCCGGACCACCCTGGAGGACGTGTTCGTGCGCCTCCTGGCCGCCGACCACGCCCGGGGGGAGGGGCGGTGATCTCGCTCGGGCTCAGGACCCTGCTGGTCAAGGAGATCCGGCGCTTCATGCGCGTGCCCGGGCAGACCCTGGCCGCGCCCCTCGTCACCACCACCCTCTACTTCGTGGTCTTCGGCTACTCGCTCGGGAGCCGCCTCCGCGAGGTGGAGGGCGTCCCCTACGCCCGCTTCATCGTGCCGGGCCTGGTCGCCCTGGGAGTGGTCACCAACGCCTACCTCAACACCGCCTCCTCCCTGTTCGTGATGAAGCTCCAGGGGACGGTGGTGGACCTCCTGGTCTCGCCCCTCTCCCACGGCGAGGTGCTGGCCGGCTTCCTCGGGGCGGGCGTGGTCCGCGGCCTGCTCGTCGGCGCGATCATGTGGGCGGTGGCCGGGGTCTTCGGCGGGTTCGAGCTCGCCCATCCCCTCCTCGCGGTCGCCCTCCTCGCCCTGGCGGCGATCGCCTTCTCGGCGCTCGGGTTCGTCACCGCGGTCTGGGCCCGGACCTTCGAGCAGGTGAACTTCTTCCCGACCTTCTTCATCACCCCGCTCACCTTCCTCGGCGGGGTCTTCTACTCGACCTCGATGCTCCCCCCGGCGCTGCGGTGGCTCACCTCGCTCAACCCGGTGTTCTACATGGTCGACGCCCTGCGCTACGGCATGCTCGGGATCTCCGACGCCTCCCCGGCGGCGGGCGCGGGCATGCTCCTCCTCCTCGCCGCCGGGTCGGTGGGTGTCGCACACGCGCTGCTGAGGTCGGGCTACCGCCTCCGCGGCTGACTCCAGCGTCAGCCGTCTGGCCCGCGCGGGGTGGGCGCCCGGACGCTCGCCACCCGCATCCGGCGGGCGATGGCCGCGGCCGCCCCGGCCGGCCAACTTCGGGATCGAATTTGTCCCGGGTTGGGTTTATGCTACGCCCCCTCGAATCAGGGTACTTGCCTAACCCTCACGCCTCACGGAGGTCTGTCCAAATGCGTCGTATGTCCGTCGTCCTGCTCGTCGCGCTGGCCGTGGCGGGATGCAAGAAGCCGGAGCCCGCGAAGCAGGAAGCGGCGGTCCCGGGCCAGGCGCCGGCGGCCGAGGCCGCCCCCTCGGCCTCGATCAAGGGCAAGGTGGTGGAGCGGCTGGACGCCCCGCCGTACAGCTACCTGAAGCTGGCGACGGACAAGGGCGAGACCTGGGCGGCCGTCCCCAAGACCGAGGTGGCCGTCGGCGCCGACGTGACGGTGACCGGCGCCATGCCGATGAACGGCTTCGAGTCGAAGACCCTGAAGCGGAAGTTCGACGTGGTCTACTTCGGCACGATCGGCGGCGAGGCCCCGGCCCCGGCCGGCGCGCCCGGTGCGCCCGCGATGGGAGCGATGGGCGGCGCCAGCCCGGCCAGCATGGCGGAGGCCCACAAGGCCGCCGCGGCCGGCCCCGCCGACGTGGGCGACGTGAAGGTCCCGAAGGCCAGCGGCGCGGACGCCCGCACGGTCGCCGAGATCTACGCGCAGAAGGCGGCGCTCAAGGAGAAGCCCGTCACCCTGCGCGGCAAGGTGGTCAAGTTCAACGAGAACATCATGGGGAAGAACTGGCTCCACCTCCGCGACGGCAGCGGCGCGGCCGGCAAGGACAACGACATCACCGTCACCACCGGCGACAAGGCGGCGGTGGGCGAGGTGGTGGTGGTGAAGGGCACCGTCCGGACCGACAAGGACTTCGGCGCCGGCTACGCCTACCCGGTCATCATCGAGGACGCGGCGGTCGCCAAGTAGCCCTCGCCACCGCTGGAGCGACGACGGGCGCCCGCCGCGAGGCAGGCGCCCGTCGTGTTTCCAGGGCCCGTGCCCGGGCCTGCCGGCGGCGCCCCGGCTACAGCTTGTTCCCGTACTTGAGCGTGGCGTCGAGCGCGAAGGCGCCCAG
>DATKAL010000382.1:0-4583 GCA_035498135.1 Anaeromyxobacter sp. | reverse complement strand
GAACGGCCCGGCCGCCCCGGCGCCCGCCGCCCCGCGCAGGCCCGCGGAGGCGCCCCGGGCCGCCGCGCCCGCCGCGGTCGCCCCGGCCCCGGTGGCCGCGGCGCCCGCCCCGGCCTCGGCGAGGCCCGCCGCCCGTTCGGCCGCGCCGGCCGCGCGCCGGTCCCGCTACCCCCGGGCCGCCGCCGCCCTGGAGGACCTGAGCGGCGTCTCCGACCTCGGGGTCGAGCTCCGGCTCCTCTGGGGCGAGACGCTCCTCGACGCCGAGACCTTCGTCCGCCCTCGCCAGCCCGTGAAGGTCGGCGACGGGCCGGGCTGCGCGCTCCGGGTGGAAGGGCTCCCCCAGGGCGAGTTCCCCATGCTCCGCTTCGCGGAGGGGGCCTACCAGTTCGCCTTCGGCAACGGGATGACGGGCGTGCTGGTGGACCGGGGCGCCCAGACGCCCTTCGCCGAGCTGGTCAAGTCGCGGCGGGCGGCCACCGACGAGCAGCAGCGCGGGACCTGGTGGGTCCCGGTCCCGGCCGCGGGCGCGGTCCGGGCGGAGATCGGGAACCGGCTCGCGGTCGAGGCCCGGCCGCGGCGGCCGGACGTGGTGAAGGCGCCGCCCTGGTGGGAGCGGATCAACTACCAGCTCCTCAACATGTTCCTGATCCTGTTCTTCCTCCAGTCGGGCTTCATCGTGGCGGCGAGCAACTTCCCCTACGACACCGACGTGGTGGCGGACGACCTCTTCAAGAACCCCTCCCGGATGGCGAAGTTCATCATCAAGCCGCCGGAGGCCCCCAAGCCGCAGCCGGGCGAGAAGGGGCTCAAGGCCGACCAGAAGACGGACGAGCCCGGCGAGATGGCGGAGAAGCACAAGGGCGAGGAGGGGCAGATGGGGAAGAAGGACGCCCCGAAGACCAACGCCCGCTCCGCCCCCAAGGCCATCGACCCGAACGCCAAGGACGTGGTGAAGCACACCGGGCTCCTGGGCGCGCTCGGGCGCGGGGCGGGCGGCGGCCTCTCCACCGTCTTCGGCTCGGGCGGGCTGGGCGGCGACCTCCGCGGCGCGGTGGGCAACATGTTCGGCCCGGTGGTGGGCGACAGCTACGGCCTGGGCGGCCTGGGGATCCGCGGCTCCGGCTCGGGCGGCGGGGGCGCGGGCGAGACCATCGGCATCGGCGCGGTGGGGACCAAGGGGCGCGGCGGCGGGCTGGGGAGCTACGGCACCGGCGTGGGCGGCCTGGGGAAGAAGGGCGACCGCGACATCTCCATCGCCACCGGCGCCGCCCAGGTGATGGGCTCGATCGACAAGGAGCTGGTGCGCAAGGTGATCCAGGACCACGCCGCCCAGATCCGCTACTGCTACGAGCAGCAGCTGGCGCTCAACCCGCGGCTGGCCGGCAAGGTCTCGATCAAGTGGGTGATCAACGCCGACGGCTCGGCCAGCTCGCCCCAGGTGGACGGGAGCGCCACCACCCTCGAGGACGCCAAGGTCCACGAGTGCATGATGTCCCGCATCACCAGCTGGCAGTTCCCCAAGCCCAAGGGCGGCGGGATCGCCGTGATCACCTACCCCTGGATCCTCCGCGCGTCGGGGGAGCAGTAGGAGGCCGACGTGAAGATCCTCGCCGCCGCCCTGCTCGCGCTCCCCCTCCTCGCCCTCGGGCAGGAGGTGGCCGCGCCGCTGCAGGAGGATCCGCGGGCGGCCAAGTTCCGCGACGTGGAGCGGGGGTTCTTCATCGGCTTCGAGGCCGGCTACCTCGGCCTCCTCGAGACCCCCACCGCCGATCCCGGCAAGTTCCCGGTGGCGGGCAGCTCGGGCGGCTCCGCCGGCGGGCTCCAGGTCGCGCTGGACGTGGGCACGGACCTGGGCAGCCGGTTCTCGCTCGCCCTCGTCGCCCAGGGCGGCAACGTGAAGGCGAGCCCGAACTACGGCGGGTTCAGCCTCTACGCCTTCGGCCTGGACGGACGCTGGGCGTTCTACGGCGCCAAGGACCGCAACGACTGGGAGCGCTTCCAGGCCTACGTGCACGCCCGGGGCGGCTACGCGCTCACCTACCCGAAGGGGCTATTCGGGACGAGCGACGTCGTCGCGCAGGGCGGGCTGGGCGTCGACTACTACACCCGGCTGCGACACTTCTCCCTCGGCCTCGCGGCGGACTACGTGTACGCCACCAAGGCCAAGGCGAGCGGCTTCGCCATCTACCCGACGGTGCGCTACACGTTCTAGGCGGGGCGTGCTGCCCCGCCCCGCCGAGCAATGCTCGTCGGGGTCCCACCCCTGCCGCGCGGGGCCCGCGCTCGCCGCTTCGCGGCTGCCCCGCGGCGGAGTGGCTGTGCCGCTCCCCCAGGCGCGCCGGGCCCCTCCCCGCACGCTCGCTCCCGCCGTCGCTCCATTGGCCCAACCGGTCGGCCGCCCAGCAGGCCATGTAGGCAAATGCCCGTAAGGGCTCGGGAATCCGCGGCCGCTTCGTTGACCCCCCGGCGTGGCCCGCCCTATACTTGCGCGACGCCCGGCTGCTTCCTCGGGCCCCCTCCCATCCCAGCGAAGCCACCTTGAGCGCACCCACCCTGGACGACCAGATCCGAAGCCACCTCGAGGCCCTCGAGGCGGCTCCGGGGGATGCGCAGGCCTTCCAGTCGCTCGAGGCGCTCTATCACCGCGAGTCCCGCTGGGAGGACCTGGTCGAGCTCTACGACCGGAGCGCCCGCCTGGGGCCCGGACCGGCTGCCCCGCTGCTCTCCCAGGCGGCGCGCCTCGCCCACGAGAAGCTCGGGAACCTGGCCCGCGCCGAGGAGCTCTACCGCCAGCTCCTCGAGGCCGCCCCGGCCGACCCGGCCGCTCACCGTGCCATGGAGGCGCTGCTCGAGGAGCGGGGCGACTGGCCCGCCCTGGCGGCGGCGCTGGAGCGGGACGCCGCCCAGGCGGAGGACCGGCGCGAGGCAGCCCGGATCGCGGTCCGCCTGGCCCGGGTCCACGAGGAGCGGCTCGGCCGCCGCGATCGCGCCGCCCTCCTCTACCTGCGCGCCCACCGGCTCGACCCGGGCCTGGAGGAGGCCCGCGCCCGCGGCGTGGCGGCGCTCGTGGCCCTGCGCCGCTACGGCCAGGCGAAGCGGCTCCTCGACCAGGCGCGCGAGGCGGGGGCGGTGGAGGTGCGCGCCCTCGCCGCCGAGTACGCCCGCCTGGGGGCCGCCCTGGTGGACGAGCCGCTCGAGCACGGCCTGGCGATGGACGCGCTCATCGAGGCCCTCACCCTCGACCGGAGCGCGCCGGGCGCGGCCGAGGCCCGGGCGCGGCTGCGCGACATGCCCCGCGCCTGGCGCGAGGAGGCGGCCCGGGTCGAGGCGGCGGCCTCGGCCATCAACGACCGGCGCGAGGCGGCCGCCCTCCAGCTCCGGCTCGCCCAGCTCCACGCCGCCTACGATCCGGACGCCGCCCAGCGCGTCCCCGAGCGGCTCGAGCGGGCCTGGGCGCTCGCCCCGGGCAACCCGTTCGCCCTCGACCTCCTCGCCCGCACCTACGAGGCGCGCGGCGACCACCGGGGCCACGCCGACGCCCTGGCCCGGCTGCTGGCGGCCACCCGGGACCGCGCCGGCCTGGTGGCGCTCCACCTCGAGCTGGCCCGCCTCGCCCTGGTCCGCTTCGGGGACGCGAAGGGGGCGCTGGCCGCCCTGCGGCGCGCGCTCGACCTCGATCCGGCCAGCGAGAGCGCCGCCATCCAGGCCTTCGAGCACGAGGTGGACGCCGGCCGCTTCGCCGAGGCGCTCGAGGTGCTGGAGCGCCACCTTGCGGCCGCCCCGGAGAAGGCGGCCCACGCGCCGCTCCGGGTCCGGGCGGCGGGCCTGGCCCGCGAGAAGCTCGCCGACCCCGCCCGGGCCCGCCGGCACCTCGAGGCGGCGCTCCGCGCCGACCCGGCCCACGCCCCGGCCGCCGCCGCCCTGGCGCCGCTCCTGGCGGAGGCGGGCGAGTGGCCGCGCCTCGCCGAGGTGCTGGAGCGCTCCGCCCGCTGGGAGCGCGATCCGGCCGAGCGGATCCGGCTCCTCGAGCGGCTGGCCGAGGTCCAGCAGGAGCGGCTCTCGCGCCCCCGCGACGCCCTCCGCACCCTCTCTCTCGCGCTCGCCGTCGACCCGTCCCGCGGGGCCACCCGCAAGGCGATGGAGGGGGCGGCGGCCCGCGCCGACGCCTTCGCCGAGCTGGCCCGGGCCTACCGGGCGGCCGCCCGGGCGGCGGACGATCTCCGGGCTCGCAAGGTCCTGCTCCGGCGCACCGCCGAGATCCTGGACCGCGACCTCGGGGCGCCCGAGGAGGCGGTGCGGGCCTGGCGGGAGCTGGTGGAGCTCGACCCGGCGGACCGCGGGGCGGCGAGCGCCCTCGAGGCCTGCATGGCGCGCGCCGGCCAGCGCGAGGAGCTGGTCCGGACCCTGGAGGAGCGGCGCGCCCGGGCCGAGGGCGAGGAGCGTCGTTCGCTCACCGTGAAGCTGGCCCGGCTCTGGGCCGAGGCGGGCGAGGACGAGCGGGCGGCCGGCGCCTGGCGCGAGGCCCTCGCCCTGGCGGAGGACGACCAGGCGCTCTGGGGGCTGCACGCCGCCCTCGAGGTCCA
>DATKAL010000381.1:0-23538 GCA_035498135.1 Anaeromyxobacter sp. | reverse complement strand
CTCGTCGTCCGCGACCTGGTCGTCGCCGTCCCGCTCGCCGGCGAGGCGGTCGAGCTCGGACCGCTGCAGGCGGGCCTCTCCGGCGGCCGGGAGCGCGGCGCCGATCGGTGGGAGCTGCAGCTCGGCCTGCCCGGAGGGGGGCGTGGGAGCCTCGACCTCCGCCGCGACGCGGCCGGCTGGCACGCGGAGGCGCGCCTGGCAGGCCTGGGGCCGGAGGCCCTCCCCGCCGGCCTCCGGCCCGGTCCGGCCCGGATCGAGCGGGGCCAGCTCTCCATCGAGCTCTTCGGCGACGCCTCCCCCGACCTGACGCGCGCCCAGGGGCGGGTGCGGATTCAGACGGGCGGCCTGGAGATCTCGGGCGAGCGGATCTCGGGCCAGCCGCTCGGCCCGCTCGACGCGGTGCTGGAGAGCCGGATGACCTGGGAGGCGGAGAGCCGGCGGCTCGCGCTTCGCGAAGGCCGGCTGGTGCTGCTCGGCGCCCTCCCGCTGGCGCTCTCCGGCGAGGCCCGGCTCGGCCCCGGGCTCCCCTTCTCGCTCTCGCTCGAGGTGGAGGACGCGAGCTACCCGCGCCTGGTGGCCGCCCTCCCGGCGGCGCTCGCCCCGCCTCCGGACGCGCCGCACCCGGAGGGCTCCTTCGACGCCCAGCTCGCCCTGGCCGGCCCCCTCCTCGCCCCCGGCGCCTGGGCGGTGGAGGCTCGCCTGGGTCTGGCGCGGCTCCGGGAGGCCGCTCGCCGGGCGCCGC
The DNA here is from genome assembly GCA_035498135.1 of Anaeromyxobacter sp. Classification (GTDB taxonomy): domain Bacteria; phylum Myxococcota; class Myxococcia; order Myxococcales; family Anaeromyxobacteraceae; genus Anaeromyxobacter. Next base: position 22,796 of record DATKAL010000381.1, on the reverse strand, counting down.
CGGTCGCGCTCCGCGAGCCGTTCGTCTACCGGCCCGAGGTCGAGCGCGGGCCGGCGCCCGAGATCCTGGTCGGCCCGGCCAACCCGGGCTTCGTCCCCCTGGCCGAGCTCCCCACCCACGTGATCCGGGCGGTCACCGCCGCCGAGGACGCCGGCTTCTTCGCCCACGACGGCTTCGACTTCGAGGAGATCCGGAACGCCCTCGCCCAGGGGACGCAGGCGGGGCGCGTCGTCCGGGGCGGCTCGACCATCACCCAGCAGCTCGCCAAGAACCTCTACCTCTCCCGGGAGAAGACCCTGGCCCGCAAGATCACCGAGGCCGCGGTCACCGTGGCCCTCGAGGCCACCGTCCCGAAGCAGCGGCTGCTCGAGATCTACCTGAACGTCGCCGAGTGGGGCCCGGGGGTGTGGGGGATCGGGCCGGCGGCGCGCCACTGGTTCGGGAAGGACGCCCGCGCCCTCACCCCGCGGGAGGCGGCCTTCCTCGCCTCGGTCATCCCGAATCCGGTCCGGTACCACGTGATGTGGGAGCAGGGCGCGACCACCGAGGCCTGGGACCAGCGCGTGGACGAGCTGCTCCTCAAGCTCGAGGAGCAGGGGGTGCTCAGCGACGACCAGCTGGTGGCGGCGATGCGGGAGCCGCTCGCCTTCGCCCGGCCGCAGGTGGCCGGGCCGTAGCCCCCGCTCAGCTCCCCGCGGCGGCGGCGGCCGGGCGCGCGCGGCGCCGCCAGGCCTGGATCCGCTCCCACCCGGCCGCCACCACCCAGGTGACGCCCACCATCGCCACCATCCCGAGCACGTCTCCGCGGAAGGAGAGGGACTTCCGCAGCGGCGCGGCCAGCGCCCCGTAGGTGAGCTCCACCGAGGCGATGTAGCCGACCAGCGACTGGCGCCCCAGCGTGGAGAGCCAGCGCAGGGGCCGCTCCGCCGCGTCCGGCACCAGCTGGAGGAGGCCGGTCAGGCCGAGGCAGATGCCGAGCCGCATCGCCAGCCACGCCGGGGAGGTGCGCCAGAAGTCCTGGTGCGCGTAGAGGTCCGGGGCCAGGTCCGCCAGCCAGCCGATCCCGAAGAGGGCCGCGCCCGCCCCGAGCCACCAGAGCGGCCGGTTCTCGCGCCGGGCGAGCGGCGCCACCGCCGCGCCGGCGAGGAGGAAGGCGGCCCAGTTGAAGACGTGGAAGTTGGCGCGCGGCCAGCTGCCGTACAGGTAGGCGGCGGCGAGGTCGAGGGCCCGGGCCACGGCCGGGAGGCCGCCCCCGCCCGGCGACGCGGCGTCGTAGCGCGCCAGGGCGCCGGCCACCGGCGGGGTGGCGAGCGCGACCCCGAGCGCCGCCAGGCCGACCAGCCAGGGGCCGAGCCGCCGCGGACGGCCGATCGTCAGGAGGGCGGAGATCGCCAGGCCGACCGCGATCACGTTCAGGATGTCGACCTTGAGCAGGTCCTGCCAGCCGCCCGGGCGCCGCCAGGCGCCGCCGAGGGCATACTCCGCCAGGCGGAAGCCGTAGGCGACCCCGAGGAGCCAGCCGGCGCGGCGGAGCGCCAGGCTCCGCCGGGCCTCCGGGGCGATCCCCTTCCGCTCCTGGGAGTCCTCGGCCAGGGCCTGGGAGAGCCCGGCCATGTAGAGGAAGCCCGGGGCTGCGAGGCCGCCGATCATGAGGAGGACGGCGTACGGCCATCCCTGCCCCTGCCCGGGCGCCAGCCAGGCGTCGAGGACGTGCACCTCGACCATGAACAGGACGGCCAGGCCGCGCTGCCAGTCGAGCCAGAGCTTGCGTCGGGGAGGGGCGGCGACCTGCGCGCCGGGGGATCGCATCGTCGATCTCGGCTGCGCCCGGCCGCGCTACTTGTCGCGGTAGGTGATGCGGCCGCGGGTCAGGTCGTACGGGGAGAGCTCCAGCTTCACGCGGTCCCCGGGGATGATGCGGATGTGGAACTTCTTCATCTTCCCGGACGCGTAGGCGAGGACCACGGGGCCTTGATCGACCTTGACGCGGTACATGCCGCCGGCGAGCGCCTCCTCGACCGTTCCCTGGACCTCGATGCCGGCTTCCTTCTCGCTCATCTGGCCTCTCGGACCGCCCCTCGGCGGCCTCGCATAAGCGCGAGCGGCCTCGGTCACCCGAGGCCGCTCGAGATTCGACGGTACGAATCTACTACGGCCGCCGGACGTTCGCCGCCTGGAGCCCCTTCGGGCCCTGCGTCACGTCGAACTCGACCCGCTCCCCCTCCTTGAGGGTGCGGAACCCGTCCATCTGGATGGCGGTGTGGTGGACGAATACGTCCTCCCCACCCTCCTGCGAGATGAACCCGTAGCCCTTCGCGTCATTGAACCACTTCACGGTGCCGATGGCCATCGCTTCACGCTTCCTTCTCGAGTCCCGGAGCCGACCGCCGGCCGCGGAAGCCGAGGGGCACGGACCCTCGGCTCGGCCGCAAGTATTCCACGAGATCGATGGGAACCGTCAAGGGAACCGCGCATGGGAAACCCCGTCCAATTGTGGACTTCTTCGGTCGGCCTCCCTCGTGCGGCTTCACTGACCGAGAGCGGCGAGGAGCGAGCGGGCCCGCTCCCCCGGACCGGGCTCGCCCGCCAGGGCGGCCAGCTCGGCGCGGGCCGCCGCCCCCTCCCCTCCCTGGGCGAGCCGGCTCTCCGCCATCGCCAGCCGCACCCACGGGTCGGCCGGCGCGAGCTTGACCGCCACCTCGGCGCAGAACCGGGCGGCGAGGGGCTGCCCCAGCCGACGGTGCGCGGTGGAGAGCAGGGCCCAGGCGTCGGCGTCCTGGTGGTTCGTCACCACCAGCCCCTCGAGGATGGTGCGGGCGATCTCCACCCGCCCCGCCGCCAGCTCCGCCTCGGCCAGGGCGGCGATGGCGTCCCCGAGCTCGGCCGGCATCCCCTGGAGCTCGGCCAGGGTCGGATGGGGCGGGCGACCCGCCCCCGTCGTCTGCATGTCCATGGCGTCTCCCTAGCTAGGCCCGCAGGTTGTTCACGATCGACATCTGCGTCTCGTGGTTGGCGCGGAGGATGTTCGAGATCATCCCGAACATCTCCTGCTGCTTCTCCTGGATGTGCTGGAGCTCCATCATCTGGACCTTCTCGTCCTCGGCGGTGCCGGCCGCGCTCGAGCTCGAGCTGGTCGACGCGCTCGCGCTGGTGCTGGGGGTCGCCTTGGACTCCTTCACCGCCTCGGCCGCGAGCCCCGCCAGCTCGGGGCCGAGCTTGGCCGCCAGGGGGGCGAGCGCCGGGAACCCGAGGGCGGTGGCGGCGGCCCCGAGGACCGGGCCGCTCACGGTCTTGAGGAAGGACTGCACCGCCGGGGTACCGATCGAGTCGAGCACGTCGCCCACCACCGGGCAGATCGACTTCACCGTCGAGACGATCTTCCCCAGGATCCCGCCGCCGCTGCTGCTGCTCTTCGACGCGCTGGCCGCCTTGGCCTTCGCCTGATCGGCCATCTCCTTCATCTTCTGCTCGAGCTCGGCGTCGTTCTTCGCCGCCATGTAGGCCATGAACCGGAACAGCTTCTCGTCGGTGGAGAGCTTCGGGTCGTCGAGGAACGCGAGCGATCCGGAGGCGGTCGTGGTGGCCTTGGCGGTGGAGGTCGACTTCGCGGTGGACGTCGCCTTGGCGGTCGAGGACGACTTGGCGGTGGAGGTGGTCTTGGTGGTCGCCTTGCTGCTCGAGGCCGTCTTGGCGCTCGTCGTCTTCGCCGCCGTGATGGACTTGGAGGTCGCGTAACCCGGGGTGGTGGCGCGCCCGGTCCGGCGGGCGCTCGCCGCCGCCTTGGCGTCACCGGCGGCGGAGCCGAGCGCGGCGGCGATCCCCTCGGCGCCGGCCTGGAGGACGACGTCGAGGACGCCGGGCGCGGCGCGGCCCGCCGCTCCGCGGGCCACCTCCTCCACCCCGGGGGCGCCGGGCGGGCTCGAGGAAGACAGCGGTGAGATCATGGCGGTCCTTTCGTTGGGGCGGCGCTGGCCGCGTGGTCGGGCGCCCCCGGAGCGCGCCGCGTGCCAGCGCCGTCCCCAGCGAATCCGCGGACTTGCCTCCCCTCCCCGGACCACGCGCGGGACCTCGCGTCCGCGCCCCGGCCGTTTGACGGCACCCCCTCCGCCGCCTAGATTGCGCCGTCATGCGCACGCTGGGGGTCGACCTGGGCCGGGTCCGGATCGGCCTCGCGCTCGCGGACGACCTCCTGCGCGCCGCCCGGCCGCTCGAGACCCTCACCCGCCGCGGCGAGGCGGAAGACCTGGCGGCGATCGCCGCGCTGGCCCGCGACTGGGAGGTGAGCCGAGCGGTCCTCGGGCTGCCCCTCAACATGGACGGCAGCGAGGGCCCCTCGGCCCGGCTCGCCCGCGCCTTCGCCCCGCGGCTCGCGGCCGCCCTCGGGGTGCCGGTGGAGCTCTTCGACGAGCGGCTCTCCACCTTCGAGGCCGAGACCCGCTTGCGCGATCGGGGGCTTTCGTCGAAGGATCGCCGGGGCATGGTGGACGCGGAGGCCGCGGCGGTGATCCTGCAAGGCTGGCTCGACCGGAGCCCGGCGTGAGGCCGGAGGGGCGCCCCCGGGCACGCCGATGAGGACCCTCCTGCGCGCGCTCGCCGTCGCCGTGCTCCTGGCCGTGCTCGCGGCGGCCGCCGGGCTGATCCTCGCCTGGCGCGACGTGGCTGCCTTCCGGGCCACTCCCTACGGCGGGCCCGAGGAGAAGGTGGTGGTGATCCCGCCCGGCGCCGGCGCCCGGACGGTCGTCCGGGCCCTGGCCCACGCCGGCGCCCTCTCCAGCGAGACACGCGCCTGGCGGTACGTGCGCTGGGTGGCGCGCGATCCCCGGCCCTTCCGCGCCGGCGAGTACGGGTTCGCCGGCCCGCTCACGCCCGACCAGGTGCTCGACCGGGTCCGCGAGGGGCTGGTGAAGCTGCACCGGCTGACCGTGCCGGAGGGGCTGCGCGCGGACGAGATCGCCGAGCTGGTCGCCCGGAGCGGCCTGGCGCGGGCCGACGACTTCCTCGCCGCCGCGCGCGATCCGGGCCTGGCGCGCTCCCTCGGGCTTCCCTACGAAGGGCTGGAGGGCTTCCTCTTCCCGGACACCTACAGCTTCGCCGCCGGGGTGAGCGCGCGCGCCATCGCCACCGAGATGGTGGCCCGCTTCAAGGAGGAGTACGCCAAGGCCGACGCGGCCCGCGATCCCCGGGTCAGGCTGGGGATGGGGGAGACGGCGATCCTCGCCTCCATCGTGGAGAAGGAGACGGGGCGGGAGGAGGAGCGCCCCCGGATCTCCTGCGTCTTCCACAACCGGCTGCGGCGCGGGATGCGGCTGCAGACCGATCCCACGGTGATGTACGCCACCATGCTCCGCACCGGCCGCTGGTCGAAGAACATCACCAAGGCCGACCTGCTCACCCCCCACCCGTACAACACGTACACCGCCGGCGGCCTGCCCCCCGGCCCCATCGCCAACGCCGGGGCGGCCGCCCTCCGGGCGGCGCTCGCGCCCGCCGAGTGCCGCGACCTCTACTTCGTCTCCCGCAACGACGGCTCGCACGTCTTCTGCCCGGACCTCGTCTGCCACAACGCCGCCGTCCGCACCTGGCAGGTCGAGTTCTTCCGGCGTCCGCGCTGACCCCGCCGCCCCCCTCGGGGGCACCTGGCGGGCGGCCGCCCCCCTGCTCTGCATCGCGCCCGCCCGGGCCTTATGCTCCGGGGGTCGGCGGCTTCGCCGAGCGAGGCAGGGGATCCATGCGAGAGCCACGAGATGCGGTGCAGACGGGGTGGGTGGGCCGGATCGCCGCCCTCCAGGATCGCCAGGGCTACTCCGAGCAGCACTGGGAGGGCTCCTTCGAGGACTACGTCCAGATCGTCCGGCAGAACCCCAAGGTCACCCGGACCGCCTTCCAGCGCGTCTACGACATGATCCTGTCGCACGGGAAGACGGAGTACATCGACAACAAGAAGAAGCTCATCCGGTACAACTTCTTCACCGACCCGGACTTCGGGGGGAAGGACGCCATCTACGGGCTCGACATCCCGCTCATGAAGCTGGTGAACGTCTTCAAGAGCGCGGCCCAGGGCTACGGCACCGAGAAGCGCGTCATCCTCCTGCACGGCCCGGTCGGCTCCTCCAAGTCGACCATCGCCCGGCTGCTGAAGAAGGGGCTGGAGGCCTACTCCAAGACCGCCGAGGGAGCGCTCTACACCTTCGCCTGGGACGTCGAGCGGACCAACCTCGAGGGCCAGCGGCGGCGCGAGACCATGCCCTGCCCGATGCACGAGGAGCCGCTCCACCTCGTGCCCCACGAGTTCCGGGAGAAGGTCTACGCCGAGATCTCCCCCGCCGAGGCCGGCTACGCCATCCCCGACACCGGCGACCTCTGCCCCGCTTGCCGCTTCGTCTACAAGGAGCTGATGACCGAGTACAAGGGCGACTGGGAGCGGGTGGTGCAGCACGTGCGCGTGCGTCGGCTGATCCTCTCGGAGAAGGACCGGATCGGGGTCGGCACCTTCCAGCCCAAGGACGAGAAGAACCAGGACTCGACCGAGCTCACCGGCGACATCAACTACCGGAAGATCGCCGAGTACGGCTCGGACTCCGATCCGCGCGCCTTCAACTTCGACGGGGAGTTCAACATCGCCAACCGCGGGATCATCGAGTTCGTCGAGATCCTCAAGCTCGACGTCGCCTTCCTCTACGACCTCCTCGGCGCGACGCAGGAGCACAAGATCAAGCCGAAGAAGTTCCCCCAGACCGACATCGACGAGGTGATCGTCGGCCACACCAACGAGCCCGAGTACAAGAAGCTCCAGTCGAACGAGTTCATGGAGGCGCTCCGGGACCGCACGGTGAAGATCGACATCCCCTACATCTCCCGGCTCGACGAGGAGGTGAAGATCTACGAGCGCGACTACAACGCGCACAAGATCCGGGGGAAGCACATCGCCCCGCACACCCTGGAGATGGCGGCGATGTGGGCGGTGCTCACCCGGCTCGAGGAGCCGAAGAAGCACAACCTCACCCTGGTCCAGAAGCTGAAGCTCTACAACGGCAAGACCCTCCCCAACTTCACCGAGGACAACATCAAGGAGCTGCGCAAGGAGGCGGCGCGCGAGGGGATGGAGGGGATCAGCCCCCGCTACGTGCAGGACAAGGTCTCGAACGCCCTGGTCTCGGACAAGGGCGAGGGGTGCGTGAACCCGTTCATGGTGCTGAACGAGCTGGAGGCCGGGCTGCGCCAGCACTCGCTCATCTCCTCCGAGGACCAGCGCAAGCGGTTCCGGGAGCTGCTCACCGACGTGAAGCGCGAGTACGAGGACGTGGTGAAGAACGAGGTCCAGCGCGCCATCAGCGCGGACGAGGACGCGATCACCAAGCTCTGCGCCAACTACATCGACAACATCAAGGCCTACACCCAGCGGGAGAAGGTCCGGAACAAGTACACCGGCCAGTACGAGGAGCCCGACGAGCGGCTGATGCGGTCGATCGAGGAGAAGATCGACATCGCCGAGAGCCGCAAGGACGACTTCCGCCGCGAGATCATGAACTACATCGGGGCGCTGGCGATCGAGGGGAAGACCTTCAACTACCGGACCAACGAGCGCCTGCACAAGGCGCTGGAGCTGAAGCTCTTCGAGGACCAGAAGGACTCGATCAAGCTGAAGAACCTGGTGGCCTCGGTGGTCGACCGGGAGACGCAGGAGAAGATCGACGTGGTGAAGCAGCGCCTGATCAAGAACTACGGGTACTGCGAGGTCTGCTCGACCGACGTCCTCAACTTCGTCGCCTCGATCTTCGCGCGCGGCGACGCCAAGGACTGACGGCCCGGCGGGCGGGAGGGCGGGGAGGCATGTCCCTCAAGATCAAGCAGGACCACGCCCGCTTCCGCGACATCGTTCGCGGCCGGATCAAGCGCAACCTGAAGAAGTACATCCAGAAGGGCGAGCTGGTCGGCAAGAAGGGGAAGGACTTCATCACCATCCCCGTCCCCACCATCGACATCCCCCACTTCCGCTTCGGCGAGCGCTCCCAGGGCGGGGTGGGCCAGGGCGACGGCGACCCGGGCGATCCCCTCTCCCCCTCCGACGCCCAGCCCGGGAGCGGGCAGGCCGGGCAGGGCGAGGGGCAGCACCTCCTCGAGGTCGACGTCTCGCTCGAGGAGCTGGCCGACATCCTGGGCGAGGAGCTGGCCCTCCCCCGCATCCAGCCCAAGGGGCGCGACCGGATCGTCACCACCCGGCTGCGCTACACCGGGATCTCGCCCTCCGGCCCCGAGTCGCTGCGCCACTTCAAGCGGACCTACAAGCAGGCCCTCCGCCGCCAGATCGCCAGCGGCAGCTACAACGCCAAGCGGCCGGTGATCGTCCCGGTCCGCGAGGACCGGCGCTATCGCTCCTGGAAGCAGGTCCCGCTGCCCGAGACCAACGCCGTGGTCCTCTACATGATGGACGTCTCGGGCTCGATGGGGGACGAGCAGAAGGAGATCGTCCGGATCGAGTCCTTCTGGATCGATACCTGGCTGCGGAAGCACTACAAGGGGCTGGAGACCCGCTACATCATCCACGACGCGGTGGCCCGCGAGGTGGACCGCGAGACCTTCTTCCACACCCGCGAGTCGGGCGGCACCATGATCTCCTCCGCCTACAAGCTGGCGCTGGAGATGATCGAGACCGACTACGCGCCCTCCAGCTGGAACGTCTACCCCTTCCACTTCTCCGACGGCGACAACTGGAGCGCGGACGACACCCGGCTCTGCGTCGAGCTCCTCCAGTCCAAGATCCTGCCGGCGGTGAACCTGTTCTGCTACGGCCAGGTGGAGAGCCCCTACGGCTCGGGCCAGTTCATCAAGGACCTGAAGGAGGCGGTGGGCGACCGCGAGAACGTGGAGCTCTCCGAGATCGCGGACAAGGACGCGATCTACGCCTCCATCAAGACGTTCCTCGGGTCGGGCAGGTAGGGGCCATGGACAAGCACACCCACCTCCCCGCCCGCCTCCACGACCTCCGGAACCGGATCGAGGGGTACGCCCGGGCCTACGGCCTCGACTTCTTCGACACCGTCTTCGAGGTGCTGGGCTTCGACGAGATCAACATGGTGGCCGCTTACGGCGGCTTCCCCAACCGCTACCCCCACTGGCGGTTCGGCATGGAGTACGAGCGGCTCTCCAAGGGGTACGAGTACGGGCTCTCGAAGATCTACGAGATGGTGATCAACAACGATCCCTCGTACGCCTATCTGCTCGAGTCCAACATGGACGTGGACCAGAAGCTGGTGATGGCCCACGTGTTCGGGCACGTCGACTTCTTCAAGAACAACTTCATGTTCCGGCACACCAACCGGAAGATGATGGACCAGATGGCGAACCACGCCACCCGGGTGCGCCGCTACCAGGACAAGCTCGGGGTGGAGCTGGTGGAGGACTTCATCGACCGCTGCCTCTCCCTGGAGAACCTGGTCGACTACCAGTCCCCCTACGTGAAGCGGCGGCCGGAGCGGCCCGAGGCGGACGCGGAGGAGGAGCGCCAGATCGCCCAGGGGTTCAAGACCGAGCGGGAGTACATGCGGGAGTACATCAACCCCACCGCCTTCCTCCAGGCGCAGCAGAAGAAGCTCGACGAGGAGGCCGCCAAGAAGAAGAAGTTCCCCGAGCGGCCAGAGCGGGACCTGCTCCTCTTCCTCCTGGAGCACGCCCCCTTGGAGCGCTGGGAGCACGACGTCCTCTCCATCGTCCGGGAGGAGGCCTACTACTTCGCCCCCCAGGGTCAGACCAAGATCATGAACGAGGGCTGGGCCACCTACTGGCACTCGAAGATCATGACCGAGCGGGCCCTCGACGCCTCCGAGGTGATCGACTACGCGGACCACCACTCGGGCACCCTCGCCACCCACCCCGGCCAGCTCAACCCGTACAAGGTGGGGGTGGAGCTGTGGCGGGACATCGAGGATCGCTGGGACAAGGGGCGCTTCGGCAAGGAGTACGACGAGTGCGACTCCTTCGTGGAGCGCAAGCACTGGGACAAGCATCTCGGGCTGGGGCGGCAGAAGATCTTCGAGGTGCGCAAGCACTACAACGACGTCACCTTCGTGGACGAGTTCCTCACCCTCGAGTTCTGCGCCCAGCAGAAGCTCTTCACCTTCGGCTACAACGAGAAGCACCAGCGCTGGGAGATCCTGGAGCGCGAGTTCCGGAAGGTGAAGGAGAAGCTCCTCCACGTCCTCACCAACTTCGGCCAGCCCTCGATCGCGGTGGAGGACGGGAACTTCGAGAACCGGGGGGAGCTCTACCTCGTGCACAAGCACGACGGCGTCGACCTGAAGCTCGACTACGCCCGCGACACCCTGAAGCACCTCCAGTCGCTCTGGCGCCGGCCGGTGAACCTCCACACCAAGGTGGACGGGCGCGGCACCATCTTCCGCTTCGACGGGCGGGAGCACTCCGACCGGCGCGCCGACCTGTAGGCGGGGGTGGTTTCCCCCCTTCGCGCGGAACTTCGGTTTCCACGCGTCGCCTGCTAGATTGCGGCGCAGATGCCCGCCCGCCCCGACGACGCCCCCCGCCGCCGCCGCGCGCCCGCGCTCCTCGCCGGCCTCGCCTTCCTCGCCCTCCTCGGCCTCGGCCTCGCCGGCGCCGCCGGTCGGCTCGCGGTGCTCCCCTCGGCCGCCCCGCCCCCCCCCGCCCTCGCCCTGGCCGGCCTCCCGCCGCCGCCGCCCCCGCCCGCCCCTCCCCCGGAGCGCTTCCGGGCGGTGACCGTGCGGCTGGCCCGGAACCAGACGCTGGCGCAGGCGCTCGCCCGGCTCGACCTGGCGGCCGCCGACGCCAAGGCGGTGATCGCCTCGCTCAAGGGGCTCTTCCCCTTCCACCGTGCCCGGCCCGGCGACCAGCTCCGGGTGGAGCGGCGCGAGGGCGACGACGCCCTGCTGCGCCTCAGCTACCGCCAGTCCGCCGCCGACGAGTGGACCGCGGAGCGGCTCCCGGACGGCGGCTTCGAGGGGAGGAAGCGGCCGGTGGCCCTCGCCACCGAGGTGGCCCGGGTCGCCGTCCGGATCGAGGGGTCGCTCTGGGCGTCCCTGGAGCGCGCCGGCGAGGATCCCGAGCTGGCGGTCCTCGCCTCCGACGTCCTCGCCTGGGACGTGGATTTCTACCAGGACGTCCGGGCGGGCGACACGATGCGGATGGTGGTGGAGAAGATCACCGCCGACGGCAAGCTGCTCCGCTACGGCGAGGTGCTGGCGGCCGAGTACCAGGGCCAGGCCTCCGGGCACAAGCGGCTCTACCGCTTCACCGATCCCGCCGGGCAGACCAGCTACTACGACGACGAGGGAGGGAGCGCCCGGCGCGGCTTCCTGCGCTCGCCGCTCAAGTTCGCCCGCATCACCTCCCGCTTCGGCAACCGGAACCACCCGCTCCTCGGCTACATGCAGGCGCACCAGGGTGTGGACTACGGCGCGCCCCCCGGCACGCCCGTCTGGGCGGTCGGCGACGGCACGGTGAAGCAGGCGGGCTGGAACGGCGGCTGCGGGAAGTCGGTCACCCTCCGCCACCGGAACGGCCTGGAGACGATCTACTGCCACCTGTCGGGCGTGGCGGTGTCCGCCGGCAAGCCGGTGGCCCAGAAGCAGGTGATCGGCTTCGTCGGCTCCACCGGCCTCTCCACCGGCCCCCACCTGCACTACGCGGTGAAGCGCGGCGGGGTCTTCATGAACCCGCTCCAGCTCAAGGTGCCGCGAGACGAGCCGGTCCGGCCCGAGTGGCTCCCGGCCTACCTCGAGGCGATCGCGCCGCTGCGCGCCCGCCTCGAGGGCGAGCCGATCGGGTAGCGGGGCGCCCCGCCCGGCGGGCGGAGGCCTGCCGCGGGGGACCTCTACCGCCGCCGCCGGCGTGCCTTCTCGGCCGCCAGCTTCTTCCCCTCCCACTCCTTCTGGTCGAGGGCCGCCACCGCCCCCTCGAGCGCGTCCGGGGACACCTCGAGGAAGCTGTGGCTCCGGCGCAGCTCGACCTTGCGGAGCTCCACCCCGGGGGCGAGCGCCGCCACCACCTCACGCACCCGGGCCTCGTCGGCGCCGTCCTGCTCGCCCAGGGTGAGGAAGATCCGGCCCCGGGGCTCGCCCTGGGGAGCGGCCTCGGCCGCGGGGGCGGTGACGCTCGCCTCGGTGGCCGGCGGGCCGCCCGCGGGCGCCGCCTCCGGCCGCGCCTCGCGGCGCGGGCCACGGTCCCGGTCCCGATCGCGACCGCGCTCCCGGCCGTCCCGACGCTCGCGTCCCTCGCGTCCCTCGCGTCCCTCGCGCCGCTCCCGCCCCTCGCCCTCGCCGTGCCGGTGGCTACGGGGGGCGTGCTCCCGGCGCTCGTGCTCCTCCCGCTTGTGCTCCGCCTTCTGGAGATCCTGGACCCGCTCCATCCGGTGGTGGGTGAAGAAGTACTTGAGGGCGAAGGCCACCAGGTAGTCGCCGTCCGGCCGCCCCTTGAGCTCCTGGGCGAGCGGGATGAAGGCCTCGAAGATCGAGGCGCTCATCGCCTCCTTCAGCTCGCCGACGTGGCGCTCGCTCCAGACCCGCCGCGCCTCCTCCGGGGTGGGGAGCGCCTTCTGCTCGAAGGCGATCCCGAACTTCTTCTGGAGCGCGGTCAGGGTGTGGATGTCGCCTCCCGAGACCAGCGAGAGGCTGGTCCCCTTCTTCCCGATCCGGCCGGTGCGCCCCACCCGGTGGAGGAAGACCGCCGGGTCCTCGGGGAGCGTGTAGTTGATGACGTGCGAGAGATCGGAGATGTCGATCCCGCGCGCGGCGATGTCCGTGGCCACCATGAAGCGGACCTCCCCACGCTTCACCTTGGCCATCACCCGCTCGCGCTCCTTCTGCGGCAGGTCGCCGTTGAGGAGCTCGGCGTCGTACCCGTTCCGGTTCAGCACCGCCGTCACCAGCGAGGTGTCGGTGCGGGTGTTGCAGAAGACGATCGCCGCCTCCGGCTCCTCGATCTCGATCATGTAGAGGAGGTTGCGCGGCTTCGGGTAGGAGTCGACGGTCGGGTACATCACGTTGTGGATGTTCTCGACCTTGTACTCGTCGCCCGAGAGCAGGATGGTCTCCGGCTCGGACAGGTAGTCGTGGATGATCTGCTCGATGTCGGCCGGGACCGTGGCGGAGAAGAGCAGCTGCTGGCAGTCGTCGGGGAGGTGGTCGAGGATCCGGGTCACCTCCTCGAAGAACCCCATGTTGAGCATCTCGTCCGCCTCGTCGAGGCAGCAGGCCAGGGCGTCCTCGAGCCGCAGGGTCTTGCGCCGGATGTGGTCGTAGATCCGCCCCGGCGTCCCCACCACGATCTCCGCGCCCGCCTTGAGCTTGTCGAGCTGCTCCCCCATCGACGCGCCGCCGTAGACCGCGACCACGGTGAGGTCGCGGTGCTTGGCCAGGGCGGTGAACTCGTCCGCCACCTGGAGGGCGAGCTCGCGGGTGGGGCACATCACCAGGGCCGAGGGCTTGCGCCGCCCGTCCGGGATCCGCTCCAGGATGGGGATGGCGAAGGCGGCGGTCTTGCCGGTGCCGGTCTTGGACCGGACGATCACGTCCTTGCCCGCGCGGACCGGCTTGAAGGTCGCGACCTGGACCGGGGTGGGCTTCTGGTACCCCCGCTCGGCGATGGCCCGTCGGACCGGCTCCGAGAGGCCGAGGTCGTCGAACGAGCCCTCGGCGACGTAATCCGAAGGCGCCCCGGCGGGCGCCTCACCCGAAACGTTCTCCATGCGTCACTCCTGCCCCCCCGAGCGCGTCGGGGGGTGCGTCGAGCGGCGCATGGCGGCATCTCGCCTGGGACCGCGTCGACCCCGAATCCCTTCGGAGCCCGCGCCGTTCCGCGAAACCCGCCATGCGCCGGCGTGTTGCCCCGCCGCTTGCGCGCGGGGGGCAACACCTATATCACAACGTCTCCGGGCGACCGCCACCCGCGACCCGCCTCCCCGAGACCCGGACTCCGACCTTCCCCCTCCCCATGACGGACGGCTCCCGCGACCACCAGGCGAGGCCCCGATCGCGGCCGGCGCTCCCCGCCTCCCGGGGAGGCTCGGGGGGCGGGCTGGTCCGCTACGACCCCCTCCGGGCCTACATGGCCGAGGTGGCGCGGCATCGGCTCCTCTCCCGCGAGGAGGAGCACGCCCTCGCCCTGCGCTACCGGGAGACCGGCGACGTGGACGCGGCCTACCAGCTGGTGGCCTCGAACCTGCGCCTGGTGGTGAAGATCGCCCACGAGTACCACCGCACCGCCTTCCAGCTCCTCGACCTGATCCAGGAGGGGAACCTGGGGCTGATGCAGGCGGTGAAGAAGTACGACCCGTGGAAGGGCGTGAAGCTCTCCTCGTACGCCGCCTGGTGGATCCGCGCCTACATCATCCGCTTCATCATGGAGAACTGGCGGATGGTGAAGCTCGGCACCACCCAGGCCCAGCGCAAGCTCTTCTTCAACCTGGCGAAGGAGCGGGAGAAGCTCCTGGCGCGCGGGATCGAGCCCACCCCGCGGCTGCTGGCGAAGAACCTCCAGGTCGAGGAGAAGGACGTGGAGGAGATGAGCGCCCGGATGTCGGCCGACGACCTCTCGCTCGACGCGCCCCTGGGGAGCGAGGGCGACGACTCCCGCCAGACCCGGCTCGACCGCGTCGCCGGTGACGGCGGCGCGCCGGACGAGGCCCTCGGGGACGAGCAGCTCCGCCGGATCTTCCGCGAGAAGCTGGAGGCCTTCGCCAAGGGGATCACCGACGAGAAGGAGCGGTTCATCCTCGAGCGCCGGCTGCTCCCGCCCGAGGGCATGCCCCCGCTCACGCTCCAGGAGGTCGGCGACCGGTACCACCTGACCCGGGAGCGGGCGCGGCAGATCGAGGCCAAGCTCACCGGCCGGCTCCGCGAGTACCTGCGCGCCGAGATCCCCGACTTCGAGCTGCTCGGGCCGCCGGAGTAGGCCTCTAGGGCTCGTCGCTCCCGGGCGCGCGCCGCGGCGCCGGGCCGAACGAGGCCGGCCCCGGGCGCGAGAGCTGGAAGGCCGCGCCGGCGATGCCCACCACCAGGGCGAAGGCCACCAGCGCCATCGGCCGCGCCGCCAGGTCGGCGGCGAGCCGCCCCGATCCCGCCAGGGCCAGGAGCCCCGCCCCCAGGACCGCTCCCCCCGCCAGGCACCAGAGGATCACCGCCACGCTCCGGGCTCCGACCAGCCCCAGCGCCGCCCCGACCGCCGCCGCCACCGCCGTTCCGACCGGCCCGTTGCCGCCCAGGGGCAGCCGGAGCCCGGCCAGCGTTCCCGCCGCCGCCCCGGCCGCCGCCGGGAACAGGACCGGCGCGAGCCCGCAGGCCGTCCCGAGCACCACGGCGGCGATGGCCGCCGCCGGGCCGACGGCGAGCCCGGCGTGCACGGCGATCCACCCGGACGCCACCCAGGCGAGGAGCGCGCCCACCGCGCCGCCGCCCAGCGCGGCCGCCACCCGCCGGAACCGGTCCGCGGTGAGCAGCGCGGCCAGCCCGAGCGCCACGAGCGGGAGACCGGCCACCACGCCCTCCGCCCGCGCCGCGCGCACCAGCCGGAGGAGCGCCGCGAGCACCTCCTCCAGGCGGACGGGGCCGAGGGCGGCGCAGAGCGTGGCGAGCGGCTCGGTCACGAGGTCGAGCGCACGAGCCAGGTGAGCAGGGCCAGCGCCAGGAGGGCGGCGGCGATCCCGACCGCCCGGGCGGCCGGATCGGGCCGCAAGCTCACCAGGGCCGCGGCGGCCTCGGCGCGCGGCCCCGCCGGCGCGGCGGGGTCGGCGGCGATCCGCCCGGCGAGCGTCCGGGCGGCCCGGTGATCGCCCGCCGCCAGCAGCGCGGCCAGCTGGCCGGCGCGTGTCCTGTCGTTGCGTGACAAGGCGGTCGACTGTAGCACGGAGGGCCGGCCGCCGACTTGTCTCGGGGCGCGGGATCGGGTTAACAACGAGCGTCGGCGGGGGGACGGGGAGGAAGCCGATGCGAGTGCTGGTGCATGCCCTGCTTTGCGCGCTCGCCCTCGCCGGCGTGGGCTGCCGGGGCGACGCGCCCAAGGCCCCGGCCCGCATCCGCTATGACGGCGCCACCACCATCTCGAACCTCGTCCTCCCCCAGCTCCTGCCGGTCCTCAAGGAGCGCTCCGGCATCGAGGTGGAGGTGGGGCGGAGCGGGGCCGGCCGCGGGCTGGCGCGCCTCCTCGGGGGAGAGGTCGACGTGGCCGGGGTCTCCCGCGCCCTCACCCGGGAGGAGATCGAGAAGCACCCCTACTTCCAGATCGTCGGCTACGACGCGCTGGGCGTGTTCGTGAACGCCGGCAACCCGGTGAAGGCCCTCACCCGGGCGCAGCTCAAGGCCCTCTTCACCGGGAAGATCGCGAGCTGGAAGGAGCTGGGCGGCCACGACCTCCCGGTCCAGCCCTGCGTGGAGCACGTCCGGAGCGGGCGGGCGACGGTGGAGGGCTTCCGCACCCTGGCCCTGGACGAGGCCGCCTACGGGCCGGTGCAGGAGGAGGAGGATCCGGCCGACTGCCTCGCCTTCGTCGCCGCCCACCCCGGCGCGATCACCCCCGCGACCATGACCTACGCCAACCTCGGCGTGCACACGGTCGCGATCGACGGCCTGGAGCCCATCCCGCAGAACGTCCGGTCGAGCCGGTACCTGCTCACCCGCCCGCTGCTGCTGGTGACGAAGGAGCCCCCGGCCGGGCCGGTGAGGGAACTCTTCGACCTCCTGCTCTCGCCCGAGGGGCAGGAGATCGTGGCCCGGGCCGGGTTCGTGCCCGCGCGGTGATCCGTGGCCTGCTCGAGGGCGCCGTGGTTGCGGCGCCCGGGGGCGATCCGTCCTAGACTCTCTCGAGCCTCTGCGCCGGAATGCGCCGGCGCCGCGGCGGTTTTCGCTACGGCATGATCCCTCCCCAGCGCTCCATCACCCGCCGCGCCCTCCTCCGGGGCACCGCCGCCGCCCTGGTCACGGCGGCCGCGCCGCGCGGCGCCAGGGCGCTCGCCCCCGCCTCGGAGCTGGTGGTCGGCCAGATCCAGCACGGCGGGAGCTGGAACCCCCGCCCCTCGGCCCTCCGCCGGCTCGGCTGGGAGCTGGCGCGACGGACGTCGATCGAGCCCGCGCCCGACGCGGTGCCGGTACGGCTCGACGGCCCGGGTCTGCACCGCTACCCGATGCTCTACCTGGCCGGCGCCGGCGGGCTGCCGCCGCTCTCCGAGGCGGAGCGCGCCGCGCTCCGGCGGCACCTCCACTACGGAGGGTTCCTCCTGGTGGACTCGGCGGACGGCTCCGACGGCGGCGGGTTCGACGCCGCGGTGCGCCGGGAGCTCGCCCAGGTGCTCCCCGCCTCGCCCCTCGCCCCTGTGCCGCGCGAGCACGTGATCCACAAGACCTTCTACCTGCTCGACCGCCAGGGAGGCCGGCTCCTGGTGAAGCCGTGGGTGGAGGCGCAGGCGCTCGACGGCCGGCTGGCGGTGATCTACTCGCAGAACGACCTGGGGGGAGCCTGGGCGCGCAGCGAGCTCGGGGAGTGGGAGTACCCCTGCACCCCCGGCGGCGAGGCGCAGCGCGAGTCGGCCTTCCGGTGGGGCGTGAACCTGGCCATGTACGCCCTCTGCACCGACTACAAGGACGACGCCGTCCACCTCCCCTTCATCCTGCGGCGGCGGAGCTAGGAGCCTTCCCCTGGACGGCCCCTACAACGCCTGGCGGCTCACCGCGCTCACCCCGCTGCCCCCCTGGGCGCTGGCGCTCCTCGGGCTGGCGGCGCTGGCGGCGGTGGGGCTCGCCTGGCGCGGGCTCCGGGGCGAGCCGCGCCGCGGGCGGCGCGCGGCCCTGCTCGCGCTCCGCGGGGGCTCGGCCCTCCTGGCAGGCTTCCTCCTCCTCGAGCCCGCCGTCGAGCTCCTCCAGACCGCGCGCGTCCGGAACCGCTTCGCCATCCTGGTCGACGCCTCGCGCTCGATGGCCTTCCCCATCGAGCCGGGGGGCCCGGCCCGCGCGGCCGCGGCGGCGCGCTTCCTCGCCTCGCACCGCGCCGAGCTGGAGCGGCTCTCCGACCGGGTGGATCTGGAGTGGTACACCTTCGGCGGCGAGGTGGCCCCCGCCGACCCGGGCGAGCTCGCCCGCGGGCTCCCGCCCCGGGCCGGGCGCACCGACGTCCTGGGGGCGCTCGAGGCGGTGGCCGGCGGCGCCGGCGGCTCGACCCGCAGGCTGGCCGGCGCCCTGGTGATCTCCGACGGCGCCGACAACGCCGCCCTGGCGGAGGGGCTGGGGGGGGCGGCTCGCGCCAAGCTCCGGGCCCTCGGGCTGCCGGTGAACACGGTGGCGGTGGGGCGCGACGCGCCCCGCGACCTGGCGGTGGAGCGGCTCGCGGTGGACGACTTCGCCTTCGTCCGGAACACGGTCACCGTGGAGGCGACCCTGCGGGTCCGGGGCTTCGACCGGGAGGAGGTCCCGGTGATCCTCCGCCGCGAGGGGCGGGTGGTGGCCTCGGCCACCGTCCGGCTGGAGCCGGGTCGGGACCGCTACGTGGTCCCGCTCTCCTTCGCCCCCGACGCCACGGGTACCTTCGTGTTCACCGTCGCCGCCCCGGTCTTCCCCGGCGAGGCGGTGGTGGAGAACAACCAGCGCTCCTTCGTGCTGCGGGTGATCCGCGACCGGGTCCGGGTCCTGCTCGTGGCCGGGCGGCCGAGCTGGGACGTCCGCTTCCTGCGCGGGCTGCTCAAGCAGGACCCCAACGTCGACCTGGTGAGCTTCTTCATCCTCCGGACCAACGCCGACCAGCCCGGCCCGCAGGAGGAGCTCTCGCTCATCCCCTTCCCCGTCTCGGAGATCTTCGGCGACCAGCTCAAGACCTTCGACGCCGTGATCTTCGTGAACTTCGCCTACGCGCCCTACCGCGGGCTGGAGATCGAGCGCTACCTGCCCAACCTCCGCGACTACGTCCGGAGCGGCGGCGCCCTGGCGATGGTGGGGGGCGAGCAGAGCTTCGGCGACGGGCACTACGGCGAGACGCCGATCGCCGACGTCCTCCCCGTGGTCCCGCTCGACGGCTCGGGGGAGGCGGAGGGCGAGTTCCGCCTCCACCTGACCGACGATGGGCGCCGCCACCCGGTCACCGCGCAGGCCCCGGGCGAGCAGAACGACGCGGTGTGGGCGGGGCTGCCTCCGGTGACCGCCGTGAACCTGACCCGCGCCCTGGGGCCCGGGCAGGGGGCCTCGGTGCTCCTCGAGGTCCCGGCGGTGAGCGTCCTCGGACGGCCGGCGCCGCTGGTGGCGGTGCGCGAGGTGGGGGCGGGGCGCAGCCTGGCGGTGACCACCGACGCCTCCTGGCGCTGGGGGTTCGTCGCCGCCGAGTCCGGGGAGGGGAACCGCGCCTACCTGCGCTTCTGGAACGCCGCCCTGCGCTGGCTGGTCCGGGACCCGGCCCTGGCCCCGCTCCAGGTCGAGCCCGACGCGCCGGCGGTGGAGCCGGGCGCCCCGGTGGGGCTCACCGTTTCGAGCCGCGGCCAGGACCTCGGCCCGGGCGCGGGCCGGAAGGTCTCGGCCGAGCTGGTGGCCGAGGACGGGCGGGCGGTGGCCCGCGGCGAGGCGGTGGCGGGCGAGGACGGCACCGCCCGCATCGAGCTGGTCCCGCCCGGCCCCGGCGCCTACAAGGTGGTGGCCCACCGGGAGGGGAGCCGCGACGAGGCCACCGCCGCCGTCGCCGTCCGCGGCTCGGGCCCCGAGGACGCCGACGCCGCCCCGCGGCCGGAGCTCCTGCGGGCGGTGGCGGAGGCGACCGGGGGGGCGTTCTCCGCCCTGCCGGACGGCGGCCTCCCCACCCCGGCGCTCACCGACGCGGAGGTGGTGGAGATCGGCCGGCGGAAGGCGCTGCCGATCTGGGATCGCTGGTGGACGCTGGCGGCGCTGACCCTGTGCCTCTCCGCGGAGTGGGTGCTCCGCCGGCGCTGGGGCTACTGGTAGGGCGGCCCCTCAGGGCGAGGGCGTGACCGCGTAGGTCCAGGTCTCGCCCGGCGCGAGCGTGAACCGCTCCTGGGCGCGGGCCCGGCCGAGCCGCACCTCGATCCGGTGCGGTCCCTCCCAGAGCGAGAGCTTGAGGCTCCCCTTGCCGGAGCGCCGGCCGTCGACGAAGACCTCGGCCTCCTCCGGGGCGGTGACGTCGAGCTGGCCTCGCCCGAGGGCGAACCGGACCGGGGTGGCGGCGCCGCGCGCGACCACCTTGCGCCGCACGTCGATCCCCTGGGCCGCATCGTGCAGCCGCACCTCGTGCTCGCCCGCCGCCACCGCCACCGTGACCGGGGCCCGGCCTGCGCGCTTGCCGTCCACGTAGACGTCGGCCGGGGGCGCGGCCGAGATCGCCAGCGAGGGCCGGGCGTCGGCGCGCCGGGCGGGGCGCGGCTCCGGGGCCGCCGGCGCGGGCCCGGGGGCCGGCGAGGCGGCAGGCGCCGGCGCGGCCTGGGCGGGCGGCTGCTCCGGCTCGGAGGGAGCGGCCGCGACGGGGGGCGCGGCAGGAGGCACGGGGCGGTGGGCGCGGGAGATCCCCAGCCCGACCGCGAAGCCCATCGCCCCGAGGACCAGCGCCACCGCGAGTGGGAGCCAGGAACGGCGCGGGCGAGGTGCTGGACGGGGGAAGACGATGGCAGCGTCGGTGGGCACCGGCGCGCCCGGCGAGGAGAGGTCCGGCTGGGGCTCGGCCTCGCCGACGATGAGATCGTCGGAGACCTGGGCGGCCTCGGCGGGTGGCGCGGCGGGCGCGGCCGCGGGCGCCGCGGCGCCGGACCCGGCCGACGGTGGGAGTGCGGGCGGGGCCGACGGGGCCTCGCCGCCCGCCCCGGGCGCGGACGGAGCCGGCCGGTGCGTGGCGGCCGCCAGGCGGGCGCGCATCTCGGCGCGGGCCCCCTCCCCCTCCGGCAGGATGGCCTCCGCGTAGGCGGCCACCGCAGCTCGGTCGGCGAGGGGGAGCGCGGCGACGATGGCGGCGCCCAGCGCGCCTGCCGCCTCGCGATCCGACCCGGGCGCGGCGAGCGCGGCCCTGGCCACCTCCGCCAGGGCGGGGGGGATGCCGGGCTGGTCGAGCCCGGTGGCCTCCGGGCCGGGCGGCTCGCCGGCCAGGCACTCGTGGAGCAGGGCGGCGAGGGCCCGCACGTCGGCGGCGATGCCGCCCTCCCCGCCCGCCCCCGCTCCCCCCACCAGCGCCGCGCCGTCCGGCCCGATCGCGATCCAGCCCGGCTCGAGCGCGCCGTGGACCAAGGGGACCCCGGGCTCCGCCTCGGTCCGGTGGAGCGCCGCCACCCCGGCGCAGGCGTCGCTGGCGACGCGCGCGGCCAGGTCGGGTGGGAGGCGCCCCGCCGCGTCCAGCAGCGCCCGCAGGGACACGCCCCCGGGGTGCGCCTCCACCAGCGCCGGCCCGTCGTCGAGGGTCTCGAGCCCGAGCGCCGGCACGACATTCGGGTGCCGGACGCGCGCCGCGGCCTCGGCGTCGCGCACCAGCGCCGCCAGCCGCGCCGCCTCCTGGTGGGCGGCGGGCGCGAGGGCGAGCACCACCGCCCGGGGCGCGCCGCCCTGGGCGTCGACCGCCAGCCGCCGGACCCAGCCGGCGACCGCGGGAAGCGCTGCGACGACCTGGAAGCGGCCCGGCGCTGTCACGCGTCCATGGTAACACCGGGCCCGGCGCCGCCCGGAGCGGGGAGCGCTGCAGCGCCCGGGCGCACATCGGCGCACCACCGCCGCCGCGGTGGCCACCGGACCCCCTCCCGGCTACCATGCGCGCGTGCCGCGCTTCCGGGCCGTCGTCACCGACCTCGACAACACCCTCTACCCCTGGGTCGACTACATCGTCCCGAGCCTCGAGGCGATGGTCGAGTCGCTCCAGCAGACCACCGCCCTCCCTCGGGTCCGGATCGTCCAGTCGCTCAAGGCCGTCTACTCGAAGTACGAGTCGAACGAGTACCCGTACGCCATCCAGGAGTCGGAGATCTTCCGCCCCTACGAGGCGGACTTCGACTCCTTCAACGCCCTGGTCCTCGACCCGGCCCGGCGCGCCTTCAAGGCGGCCCGGGAGCGGTACCTACACCCCTACCCCGGCGTCCGCGAGACCCTGGACGCCATCCGGGCCCTGAAGATCCGGGTGATCGGGCTCACCGACGCCCCCCGGAACGCCGCCGAGCTCCGCCTCAAGCACCTCCGGCTGGACGGCCACTTCGACGCCCTCTACACCCTCCCCGGCTACCCCATGCCCGAGAACGTGGACCCGGAGATACGCCGCAAGGAGGAGGCCGGGCTCTATCGCTCGCGCACCCCGGTGGTGGAGCTCCCGGCCGAGGCGGAGAAGCCCAGCCCGGCCGGCCTCCGCCGGATCCTCGCCGACCTCGGCCTTCGCGGCCGGGAGGTGCTCTACGTCGGCGACAACGTGAAGAAGGACATGCCGGTGGCCCGCGCCTGCGCGGCGGTCGGCGTCTGGGCCGAGTACGGCACCTACGTGTCGCACGAGTACCGCGAGCGGCTGGCGGTGATCTCCGCCCAGGCGGTCACCCGCCGGCACGTGGCCGACGAGACCCCGGCCCGCTGGCCGCTCGCCATCTCGAGCTTCACCCAGGTGCTCGAGATCCTGGACGGCGCGCGCTGGACGGGGAGGCGCGCCCCGGCGCGGCGGCGAGACGCTCGCTGACCCCGCGCTGGCGCCCTGGCCGGCCGGGCGGTAGGAGATCGGCATGCGCTTCCGCCACCACGTCTTCGTCTGCGAGAACGAGCGCGATCCCTCCGACCCACGGGGCTGCTGCGCCGCCCGCGGCGGCGAGGCGGTGCGCGAGGCGCTCAAGGCCGAGC
>DATKAL010000380.1:0-2526 GCA_035498135.1 Anaeromyxobacter sp. | reverse complement strand
CCTCTTCCTGGTCGGTCCCGACGGCGTCATCCAGGCGAGCGCCGGGAGGAACCTCTCCCGGCGCCGCCCGCTCCTCCCCGGCCAGCCCTACCAGCCCCCCGCCCCGCCGCCCGCCTCCGAGGTGGCCCCGGAGCGCCGGCGGCTGGTCCCGGAGGCGAGCGCGCCCTTCCCGCTCTCCGCCGCCGTCGAGCGCGCCTACCGGCTCCGCGAGGAGGAGCGGCTCCTCGCCGAGGGGCGGCGCCGGCTGCGAGAGCCGCTGCGGGCGGCGCTCGCCCGGGCCGGGCGCGCCCTGGTGAAGCTCGCCGCCGAGGCGGAGCGCGTCCCGGCCGCCGAGGCCGACCGCCGGCTGGCCGACCTCCTGAAGGCCAACCTCCGCCTGGTGAAGCGCGGGGCCCGGGAGGTGGCGGTCACCGAGTGGACCGAGGAGGGCCCGCGGGAGGTGCGGGTGGCGCTCGATCCGGCGCTCGGCCCCCAGGGCAACATGGAGCGGTACTACCGCCGCTACCGGCGGATCGCGGAGAGCGCCGCCCGGGTGGCGGCGCGCGAGGTGGAGGTCCGGGTCCGCGGGGAGCGGCTGCGAGAGCTCCTCGCCGAGGTGGACGGGGCCGCCCCGGAGGCGCTCGCCCGGCTCGAGCGGGAGGCGCGGCGGCTGGGGGCAGGCCCGCGCCCGGCCCCCGCGCCCGGCCGCCGGCGCAAGGAGGAGCCGGCCCCGCCGCACCGGACCTTCCGCTCGCTCGCCGGCCTCGCCATCCTGGTGGGGCGGGGCGCGGCGGAGAACGACGCGCTCACCCTCCGGATCGCGAAGGGGAACGACCTCTGGCTCCACGCCCGCGGCCTGGCCGGCGCGCACGTGGTGGTCCGCCTCGACCGGGGCAAGGCGCCCGACCAGGACACGCTCCTCGACGCCGCCCACCTGGCGCTCCACTTCTCGGACGCGCGCGGCGCCCCGCAGGCCGAGGTCGCCTACACCCGGGCGAAGCACGTGCGGAAGCCCAAGGGGGCGGGCCCCGGGGCGGTGGTCTACAGCCAGGAGAAGGTGCTCCTCCTCCGCGTCGAGCCGGGCCGCGTGGAGCGGCTCCTCGGCGAGGAGGAGGCCGAGGCGGGGAGCGGGCCTTGATGGGCGCACCTCCCCTTCCGTAGGATCGCGACCGCTTGCGATCCGCGGAGTCGAACCGGCAGCTCGGTCTCTTCCGCCCCGTGCGCGAGGCCCGGGTCTCGGCGGCGCACCGCCTCGCCGACCTGCTCTCCGGTCACCTCTCCGAGCGGGTCCGGCTCACCGTCCACGACAACCGCTCCACCATGATCTCGTTCCGCCGCCGCCGGGGCGAGATCCACTACCGCGTCCACCACATGTTCCTCGAGGCGCCGGAGGAGGTGGTCTCCGCCCTCGCCTGCTTCGCCGGCCCGGGGCGCGGGGCGGGACGGCGGCGGGCGGCGGGGAGCCGGATCGACGCCTTCGTCCGCCAGCACCGCGCCCGGATCTCCGCCCCCCGGCTGGACCGGGTCCAGCCGCGCGGCCGGGTCCACGACCTGCAGGCGATCTTCGACCGGCTCAACGAGGAGCAGTTCGGGGGGGAGATCGCGGCGCGGATCGGCTGGGGGCCGGTGCGGCTCGGGCGCCGGCGCCGGACGGTGAAGACCGGCGTGTACGTCCAGGACGCGCGGCTCATCCGGATCCATCCCACCCTCGACCGCGAGGAGGTGCCGGCCTTCTACGTGGCGGCGGTGGTCTTCCACGAGATGCTCCACCAGGCGATCCCGGCGCGCGAGGCGAGCGGCCGGCGGATCGTCCACGGTCCGGACTTCCGCCGCCGCGAGCGCGCCTACCCCGACCACGCGCGAGCCCGGGCGTGGGAGGAGCGGCACCTCGCGCTCCTCCTCTCGTCGCCGGCCTGAGCCCCGGTCGTCCGGGGACCGCGCGCCCGCGCGGCGCCCTGGCCGTCACGCTCCGGAAACCCCCAATCGCGGCGGGCGGGATTCGCTCGGCGCCCGGGCCGGAAGATGCCATCATCCCGCCGTGGCCAAGCCGCCCTCCAGGCCGCTCTCCCGCGGTGCGCGCCGGGGGATCGGGCCGGCTGCCCTGCTCCTGCTCCTCGGCGCCGCCGCGGGCGGGCCGGCCCTGGCCGAGGGGGAGCCGGCGCCTCCCGCGCCGGCCTCGGCCGCCGGGCCCCCGGCGGCCGGGACGGGGCCCGGGGAGGGCGCGCCGGCGGGCGGCGCCTGGGAGACCACCCCGGCGCCCCGCCGGGAGGGCGCCGCCGAGCCACCCCTGGTGGTGAAGCTCGAGCTCCCCGGCGTGAACCGCTTCTCGCCCGGCGAGCTCCTGGAGAAGCTCGGCACCCAGGTCACGGAGCTGTCGCCCCGCTTCCCCATCTTCGGCCCCATCGTCTTCAGCCTGGAGCACCTGGCGAGCGAGCCGGTCACCTACCGGCTCGACACGGACGCGCTGGACGAGGACCGGCGGCGGATCGTGGCCTTCTACCGGGAGCGCGGCTACTACCAGACCAAGGTCGCGGCGGCCGAGGTCCT
>DATKAL010000379.1:0-3532 GCA_035498135.1 Anaeromyxobacter sp. | reverse complement strand
TCGATCTCGCTCTCGCCCCGCGCGATCCGCACCCGGGAGAGCGGCACGTCGCCGGTCGGCGCCGCCCCGCCGCGCTCCTCGCGCGTGAGCGCCACCAGGTCGAGCCGGCCGAGGTCCATCGCCGCGTTGCTCGAGCGGAGCTCGAGCTCCACCTCCCAGCCGTGGGCGGAGAGGCGCTCGGCGTGCCCGTGAAGGACGCTGATGCCACGGGCGGCGAGCGAGGCGGCGAGCCGGCCCGCCCACCCCGGCAGGAAGCGGCCCGAGAGCCGGACGCCGTGGCAGCCGTCGCCGAGCGCGGTGACCTCGCAGGTCGGCCGGGTGCTCGTGCCCGCGAGACGGGGGGCGTCGCGGGGGGCGACGTTCGCCGGCCGTCCGCGCGGGGGCACCCGGGAGATCATCGCTCCGGAGTGTCCTCCCTAGGTGGCACGAAGTCACGACCCGCGCGGAGGGTACGCACCTGCTGCGCGGATGACCCAGGGTGCGGCAGGACAGCGCATCAGGTGGGCGCGGGTGTGGGATCCGGGCACCGCTAAGCGCCTCGATCGCGGGGGGCGAGCAGGGCCTCGGCCCGGAGGGCCGCTATCACCGCTCCCTCGTCGGGGCCGGCCACCCCGCGGGCGGCCGCCTGGGCGAGCGCGTCCACGACCTCGTTCACCGGGTGGCCGTCGTGGCCCCGCACCCAGGTGTACCGGACGGCGAGCGCGCCGGCCCGGGCGTCGAGCGCCTCGATCAGATCCCGGTTCAAGACCGGCTCCCCGGCCGCCGTCCGCCACCCCTTGCGCCGCCAGCCGTGGATCCAGCGGGAGAGCGCGTCCACGACGTACCGCGAGTCGGAGATCACCTCCACCGTCTCGCCCTCGGGGAGCCCCTCGAGCCCCTCCAGCACCGCCCGCAGCTCCATCCGGTTGTTGGTGACCGGGTGCGAGCCGTCCTCCACCCAGCGGGTCCCACCGTAGCGGAGGGCCGGGCGGGCCCGGTCGAGCACCACGAACCCGGTGCCGCCGGGGCCTCCCGGGTTGACGAGGGCGGAGCCGTCGGAGAACAGGAGGAAGCGAGCGGCAGCAGGCATCGAGCCGCGCACCGTACCCCGCGACCCTGACGGGCGCCGCCACCGGTGGCCCGTTAGGCTCGGGGTACGGATGCGCCGCCTCGCCGCCGCCCTCACCTACGCGCTCGCCGCCGGCGCCATCGGCCTGACCTTCCCGATCGCCCTCCTCTGCCGGCTCCTGGGCGCCCCCTTCGACCGACACCGGATGGCGCCGAGCGCCGCGCTCCGCCACCTCGGGCAGGCGCTCCTCCGGCTCGCCCCCCTCTGGTCGGTGCAGGTCGAGGGCGCCCTCCCGCCCGCGCCCGCCACCTTCGTGGTCGTCCCGAACCACCAGTCGATGGTGGACGCCCTCGCGGTCGCCTGCCTGCCGCGCAACATGAAGTGGATCGGCAAGGTGGAGGCGTTCCGCATCCCCTGGCTCGGGTGGGCCTTCCGGCTGGCCGGCTACGTGCCCGTGCTCCGGGGCGATCGGGAGAGCGGCTCGGCCGCGCTCGGGCGCCTCCGCCGCTACCTGTCGGCCGGGATCCCGGTCGGCCTCTTCGCCGAGGGCGCGCGGAGCCGCGACGGCACCCTGCGCGGCTTCCGGGCCGGCCCCTTCAAGCTGGCGGTGGACATGGGCGTCCCGGTGGTGCCGGTGGCGATCTCCGGCGCGGGGGAGGCCATGCCGCCCGACCAGGCGGGGATCCGCCCTTCCCGGATCCGGATCCGGATCTTGCCTCCGCTCCCCACCCTCGGCCTGGGGCTGGTGGACGTGGAGGCGCTGCGCGAGGAGACGCGCCGCCGGATCGCCGCCGCGCTCGCGGTCATGGAGGGCGCCCCCTCCCCCGCCCTGGAGCGCGTCGGGCCCTGAGGGCGACCGTCAGGCCCGCTCGAGGATCCCGAGCAGCAGCCGCCAGAAGGCGGCCACCGAGGGGATGCTCACGTGCTCGTCCGGCGTGTGGACGTCCTTCATGGTCGGGCCGATCGAGGCCATCTCCAGCCCGGGGTACCTCTCGCCGATGAGGCCGCACTCCAGCCCGGCGTGGATCGCCTTCACCACCATGGGCTTGCCGAACAGGTCCCGGTGGGCCCCGTCGACGAGCCGCACCAGCGCCGCGCCGGGCTCCGGCTTCCAGCCCGGATAGCCGCCGGAGTGCGTCGCCTCGAACCCGGCCAGGGCGCAGACGGCGGCGGTGCGGGCGGCGAGCGCCTGCTTCGAGGCGTCGATGGAGCTGCGGGTGAGGAAGCAGACCTCCGCCACCTCGCCGCGGACCTCCGCCAGGCCGAGGTTGGTCGAGGTCTGGACCAGGCCGCGGATGTCGGGGCTCATCGCCTCGACCCCGTGCGGCGCGGCGAGCAGGAGGCCGACCAGGGCGCGGGCGTCCGGCCCGGACAGCACCCGCTCCGCGGGGGCGGGCTCGAGCGCCAGCGCCAGGCCCGGGTCGAGGGCGCCGTACGCCATCCGCCACTCCCGCTCCAGCCGGGCGACGTCCTCCCGGAGGACCGCCTCCCGGGCGGGCGCCACCCGGATCACCGCCGAGGCCTCGCGGGGGATGGCGTTCCGCTTGTTGCCGCCCCGGAGGCCGGCGAGCTCGAGATCGTGCCCGCGGAGCGCCTCGAGCACCTGGGCGAGGACCTTCAGGGCGTTGGCGCGGCCGGCGTCGATGTCGATGCCGGAATGGCCGCCCTTGAGGCCGAGCACGCGCAGCCGGAGGGCCTTCCGCCCGGGCGCCGCCGCGACCAGGGCGAGGCGCCGCGTGGCGACGGTGTCCACCCCGCCCGCGCAGCCGATGGTCAGCTCCCCCTCCTCCTCGCTGTCGAGGTTCAGCAGGCGCGTCGCCCGGAGCCAGCCGGGCCTCACCCCGGCCGCGCCGGTGAGCCCGGTCTCCTCGTCGACGGTGATCAGGACCTCGACGGGCGGGTGGGGCACGCCGCGCGCGGCGAGCACCGCCAGGGCGGCGGCCACCCCGACGCCGTTGTCGGCGCCGAGGGTGGTGCCCCGGGCCCGGAGCAGGTCGCCGTCGCGGACGACGTCGATCGGGTCGGCGAGGAAGTCGTGGTGCGTCCCCTCGTTCTTCTCGCAGACCATGTCGACGTGGGCCTGGAGGGCCACCGCCGGGCGGCCCTCGCGGCCCGGGGAGCCCGGCTTGCGCGCCAGCACGTTCCCGGCCGCGTCGCGCTCGACCTCGCAGCCCAGGGCACGGGCCTGCTCCGCCACCCAGGCGGCGGCCGCCGCCTCGTGCTTCGACCCGCGCGGGATCCGCGAGAGGGCGAGGAAGTACCCCCAGAGCGGCTTGGGCTCCAGGCTGTCGAGGAGATCGGTCACGGGGCCTCCGGCGGTCGGGCGGGTTGCGGGGCCGGCCCGGGCCGGCCCTCCGGGCGCGGAAGGTAGCAGGAACTCGCCGGGATGGGGGGTCCGGGCGGATCCGGCTCGCCCCGCCGGGGCCGTGGAGGAGCCGCGCCGCCATTCACATCCTGGCGCAGTGACTCCCGGCCCCCATCCCC
>DATKAL010000378.1:0-20027 GCA_035498135.1 Anaeromyxobacter sp. | reverse complement strand
CCGGGAGGCGGCGGCCGGGGGAGCGCCCGCGGTCCGGGCCGCGAGCCGGCTCGCCGGGCTGCCCCGGGAGGTCCTCCAGGCGAGCTTGCTCCTGGAGAAGCGGCCGTGACCCCCCGCGGGCGCGCCCTGGCCCTCCTCGTCGCGCTCCTCGCCCCCGGGGAGGGGCTCGCGGCGGCGCGCTTCGCCGTGATCGTGGGGAGCAACACGGGGGCGGCCGGGCGGCCGAGGCTCTGGTTCGCGGAGAAGGACGCGGAGCGGTTCCGGCACACGCTCATCGAGCTCGGGGAGTTCAGCGAGGACCGGGCGGTGCTCCTCCGCGAGCCGCGCGCCGCGCAGGTCCGCGAGGCCCTCGGCCGGGCCGAGGCGGCCATGGCCGAGGCGCGCCGGGCGGGCGAGCACCCGCTCCTCGTCTTCTACTTCTCCGGCCACGCCGGCCCCGGGGGGATCGAGCTCGGCGACGAGCGGCTCTCCTTCGACGAGCTCCGCGCGCTGATCGGCTCCGCCTCGGCCGACGCCCGGGTGGCGATCGTCGACGCCTGCGAGGCGGGGTTGCTCACCCAGGTGAAGGGGGCGACCGCCGCGCCGGCGCTGGACTTCCCGCTCCCCTCGGACGAGCGCGTCCGGGGGACCGCCTTCATCGCCTCGACGGCGGTGGGCGAGGCGGCGCAGGAATCGGCCGCCATCGGCGGGAGCTTCTTCACCCACCACCTGGAGATCGCGCTCCGCGGCGCCGGCGACGTCGACGGGGACGGCCTCGTCACCCTGAGCGAGGCCTTCCGCTACACCGCCGCCCAGACCCTGGCCGGGACCGTCGCCACCGTCGCCGGGGCCCAGCACGCCACCTACGACTTCAAGATGTCCGGGCGCGGCGACGTGGTGCTCTCCGATCTCCGTCACGCCGACGCCCGGCTCACCCTGCCGCGCGACCCGGAGGCGACCTTCGTGCTCAAGGGCCCCCTCTCGATCCTGGCCGAGGTGGCCGGCGGGGAGAAGCCGATCACCCTCGCCCTGCCGGCCGGGCGCTACCGGATCGAGCGCCGCGCGCCGGAGGGGAGGGCGGTCTCGGACCTGCAGCTGGACCACGGCGGCTCCGAGCTGCTCGGGCCGCTCTCGCCCACCCGCTACGAGCTGGCGCGCGCCAAGGGCGGACCCAAGCCCGGCCTCCTCTTCGCGGGGGCCGGGCTCGCCACCATGGGGCTCCCCGGCTTCGGGGCGGCGCCGACGGTCCAGCTGGGCGTCCGCAAGGAGCTCGGGCCGATGGGGCTGCGGCTGCGGCTCGACTGGATGGGGAAGTCGGTCGCCGACCAGGGGCTCCGGTACGACCTCAGCTACGTCGGCGGGGCGGTGGCCGGGCTCTACCCCCTGAACACCGGCCGGATCCTGGTCGAGGCGGGTCCGGAGCTCGGCTGGGGCTACGCCACCCAGAAGCTCGCCGACCAGCGGAGCTTCGGGTCCGGGGTCTTCTTCGGCGGGGCGGCGCTGATGGTGACCGCGCCGGTCGGGCCGGTTCGGCTCGGCGTCGACGCGTCTGCCGGGGTCGAGGAGTTCCGGCTCAACGACCAGGCCACCTGGCGGGCGGCCACCAGCCTCTCGCTGCTCGCGCTCTGGGGGTTCTAGTGAGCGGCCCGAACGCCACCTCCCTCCGCCTGCGGGCGCTCCCGCCCCTCCTCCTCGCCCTGGCGGCCTGCTCCGACACGCTGGTCGACCACAACGCCGACCCGGCGCTCCTCAACCCCTCCGCCTGCACCCCCGTCCAGACCACCTGCGGCGGCGTCTGCGTCGCCGAGGACGCGGCCCACTGCGGGACGGCCTGCGCCGACTGCACGGGCACCGCCCCGCCCGACCCGAACGCCACCCCGGCCTGCGTCGCCCACGCCTGCGGCTTCGAGTGCAACCCGGGCTGGCTCCGGAGCGGGACCGCCTGCCGGCGCGCCCAGGCGATCTCGGCCGGCTTCGCCCACACCTGCGCCCTGCTCTCGGACGGCGCGGTGAAGTGCTGGGGGGCGAACGACCACGGGCAGCTCGGGGACGGGACCCTGGCGAACAGCGCCGTCCCGGTGGACGTGGCGCTCCCCGCGGCGGCCACCGCCCTCGCGGCCGGCTACGTGCACACCTGCGCGGTGGCGGGCACCGCCCACGAGGTCTTCTGCTGGGGCGACAACACCACCGGGAACCTCGGGGACGGCACCACCCTCGAGCGGTCCGCGCCGGTGCAGGTGTCCGGGCTCTCGGGGGCGGGGGCGATCGCGGCGGGCGGCGGAGAGGTGGGCGGGAGCCCTCCGACCTTCTACGGCCACACCTGCGCGGCCGTCGCGGCCGGGGTCGAGTGCTGGGGGAGCAACGAGTCCGGCCAGCTCGGGGACGACAGCACCGTGGCGAGCGCCGTCCCGGTCCAGACCCAGGTCCTCACCAGCCCTCCCTCCGCGCTCTCGGTGGGCGACCGGCACACCTGCGCGCTGGTGGGCGGGGCGATCTGGTGCTGGGGCTCGGCCGGCTCCTACCAGCTCGGGAACGGCAACCCCACCAACCAGCCGAAGCCCATCCAGGCGATCGCCACGGGCGCGACCGCGCTGGCGGCGGGTGCCGCCCACACCTGCGCGGTGGTCTCCTCCGCCCTCCAGTGCTGGGGGTCGAACTCGGCCGGCCAGGCGAACGGCGGCGACAACTCGCAGGCCTTCGTCCAGACCCCGGCCGGCGTGACGCTCGCCGGCTTCGCGCCCACCGGCGCCGCCGGGGGGAACGCGCACACCTGCGCGGTCGACGCGGGCGCGGGCAAGGTCACCTGCTTCGGGGCGAACGACCAGAGCCAGCTCTCCGGGGCCCCGACCGCCCGCGGGAACGTGGCCGTACCCGTGACCGGCGCCGCCGCGCTGACCGCCGGCTACGACCACTCCTGCGCGCTCCTCGCGGACGGCGGCGTCCAGTGCTGGGGGCAGAACGACCGCGGGCAGACCGGCACGGGCGCGCCCGGCGCGCCGCTGCAGGCGCCGACCTTCGTGTCGGGCCGCTGACGGTCGCTCGCCCGGCTCCCCTCCCTTTCTGGCCGTGAAACCTGTCGCGCCGCGCCGCGTCCGATCGGGCCATGAGCCGGATCCCGTTCCTCCTCCTGGCCGCGGGCGCGCTCGGGCCGGTCCTCGGGAGCGCCGAGGAGCTGCGCGCCGGGCCCGCCGAGAGCGTCCTCACCCTGCGCACCACCAAGGCCGGCCCGCTCGGCGGGCTCGCGCACGACCACCGGTTCGTCCCGGAGCGCTGGCGGGCGGCGGTGAGCTTCCAGGCCGATCGGCTGGCGCCCACCGAGGTGGAGGTGGTGGTCGACGCCGCCTCGCTCCACGACCACGAGCCGCGCCTCAAGGAGCGGAGCCGGGCCGACGTGGACGAGACCGCCGCCGGGCCGGAGGTCCTCGACGCCCGGCGCTTCCCGCAGATCCGCTACCACGGCCGGGCGGAGGGGCCGCTCCGGGCGGCCGCGGACGGAGGGCTCGAGGGCGTGCTCCACGGGACACTCACCCTCCACGGCGCCTCCGGTCCGCTCGACGTCCCGTTCCACGTCCGGGCGGACGGCGGCGCCTACCGTGCCTCGGGCGTGGTGAGCTTCCGGCAGACCGCCTTCGGGATGAGGCCCTACTCCACCGCCCTGGGCACCATCGGCGTCGACGACCTGGTGAGGCTCGAGTTCGATCTGGTGCTCCGGCCGGTAGCCGGCGGGGCCCCCTCGGCGGCCAGCGGGGGCGACGCCGTCCGCGCGGGCTCCGGCGGGCCCTGAACGACCCGGCCCGACGCGCGCCAGCGAAGCCCGCCGCCGCCGGGGCGGGTCCGCGGGGTGGCTCAGCCGAGCGTCTCGCCGAAGAAGCGCCGCCAGTTCCCGAAGGCCACCTTCTCCACCACCGCCGCGGAACGCCGCCGCGCCAGGGCCGCCACCAGCCGGGGGAGGCCGGTCACGTCGCCGAGCCCGCGCGGCAGCGGCACGAGCCCGTCGAAGTCGGAGCCGAAGGCCACCGCGTCCTCGCCCGCCACGTCGAGGGCGTGCTCCAGGTGGCGGACCACGTCCGCGATCTCCCGTCCGCCGAGGTAGATCGTGGCGAAGATCACCCCGATCACGCCGCCCCGGTCGGCGATGGCCCGGAGCGCGGCGTCGTCGAGGTTGCGCCAGCTCGGGTGCGCGCCCGAGACGCCGGCGTGGGAGCAGAACGGCCGGACGCCCCGGCGGGCGAGCACGTCCCGGAGCATCCGGCGCGAGGCGTGGGCCAGGTCGACCGAGAGCCCAGCCGCGCCCATCGCCTCGACCACCTCGCCGCCGAGCGGGGTGAGCGGGCGGTCGCCCATCAGCGGGGAGGAGGAGCCGCCGAGCTCGTTGTTGGCGAGGTGGGTCAGGCTCATGAAGCGCACCCCCCGCCCCCGGAGCTCGGCCACCCGCTCCGGTCGCCCCTCGAGCGCCTGCCCGCCCTCGACCCCGAGCACCGCGGCGAGCCGCCCGCCCGCCAGGCCCTCCTCGAGGTCGGCGGCGCTGGCGACCACGCGGACCCGCCCCTCCGACCGGGCGCAGAGGGCGTGCATCCGGTCGAGCTGGAAGAGGCAGCGCGCCCAGGGGCCGCGGCGCGCCGCCCCGGGCCAGCGGCGGAGGGCGGCGAAGGCGGCGAAGCCGTCCAGCAGCGGGTAGCCGCGGGTCACCACGGTGAAGCACTGGAGCCGGACCCCGGCCTCGGCGAGCCGCGGGAAGTCGACCTGCCCGCGGCGCTGCCGCACGCACAGGTCGCGGTTCCACATGAGCGAGTCGGCGTGGCCGTCGGCGATGGGGACCGGGGGCGCGCCGCTCACGGCCGCATCCTCACCCGGTGCTCGTGCTCCGGGGCGCCGGGGTCCGGCGCCGGGGCGCGCCGCGCCGCCTCGCGGAGGAGGCGCGCGATCTGCGGCCCGAGCACGTCCAGCTCGCTGCTCGCGAAGCGCTCGCCCCCGAACCGCTCCACGTTGTCGCTCTGGAGCCGGAGCATCCAGGCGTCCTGGCGCAGGATCAGGGCGG
Source organism: Anaeromyxobacter sp. (assembly GCA_035498135.1). Lineage (GTDB taxonomy): Bacteria > Myxococcota > Myxococcia > Myxococcales > Anaeromyxobacteraceae > Anaeromyxobacter. The sequence goes on along the minus strand of DATKAL010000378.1, from coordinate 15,010 downwards.
CGAGCGGGGAGATCGCCGGCCGGACCAGCAGGCCCGGGAGCGGGAGCCGGAAGGTGGCCACCGAGAAGAGCCGGGTCCGCAGCCGGTCGACCGGGGTCATGGCGGTGGTGACCACCAGGTGGCTCGCCTCGCCCAGCCGGTACTCGACCTGAGCGAGCGAGGGGAGGAGGAACCGGTCGACGTGCGCCACCACCCCGCCGCCCGGGGCGAGGAGCCGGCCGGCGAGCCCCCTCGGCCGGGGCTCGCCCAGGTACTCCGCCTCGCAGCGATCGGCGAAGCGGCGGACGACCACCTCGACGACCGGGCCCGCCCCGCCGGTGCGAAAGAGCCCGCGGTGGAGGAAGGCGGTGTGCGGGACGTCGAGGGTGTTCTCCAGGGCGGCGAGGAGGGTGGCCCGGACCTCGAGCTCGCGCCGGGCGGTGGTGTACCGGCCGTCCTCGAGGTGGGGGAGGCGCGGCGGCCCCCGGACCGGCGCGTCCCCGGGGGTCGAGTACACCCACAGGAAACCGTCCTGCTCGAGGCAGGGGTAGGCGGGCGCCCGGGCGGCCCGCGCGCCGGGCGGGCCGGTGAGCCCGGGCACCGCCAGGCAGGCGCCGTCGCCGCCGAAGCGCCAGCCGTGGTAACGGCACTCGAGCTCGCCCGCCCGCACGCGCCCCTCGCTGAGCGGGGCGTTCCGGTGCGGGCAGCGGTCCTCCAGCGCCGCCGGCCGGCCGCCCGCGCCGCGGAAGAGCGCCAGCGGGACGCCCTGGATCGTCACCGCGAGCGGGGCGCGGCGGAGGGCGGCGGCGCGGCAGGCGACGAACCACTGATCGGGGAGGGGCACGAGCGGGCGCGGAGCGCCCTCGGGCGCGGGCGGGGTGGAGGGCGCCTCCATGCCTCGTACCCCTACCGCCGAAGCCCGGGGACGACCAGCACCCCGGCTCGACGGGAGCCGGATGAACCCCTCCGGGCCCCTGGCTGCGGCCGGCCGTCGCGTCGTCGCGCCTGGGCTCCATCCTGGGCGGGCGGGGCCCGCTCGCTTAGGATCCTGGCATGCCCGACCCGACCCGCGCCCTGGCCTGGACGCTCCTCTGCGAGTTCACCAAGACCCAGCCGCTCCGCCGCCACGCGCTCTCGGTCGAGGCCTCGATGCGCGCCCTCGCCCGGCGCGCAGGGGTGAGCGATCCGGCGGAGCTCGAGGCCTGGGGCGTGGTGGGGATGATCCACGACTTCGACTACGAGCGGTTCCCCACCGCCCAGGACCACGTCTGGCGCGGGATGGAGATCCTGCGCGAGCGCGGCTGGCCGGAGCGGCTCATCCGGGCGGTCGGGGCGCACGCGAACTACAGCGGGATCGCACCCGAGGCGCCGGTGGAGCGGGCGATCGTGGCCGCCGACGAGCTGAGCGGGTTCGTGGGCGCCTGTGCCCTCGTGCGCCCATCGAAGAGCGTCCGCGACCTGCCCCCCGAGTCGGTGGTGAAGAAGATGAAGGACAAGGCCTTCGCCCGCTCGGTCGACCGCGGCGAGATCCGCCGCGGGGCCGAGGTGGTGGGGATGCCGCTCGTCGACCTGGTGGCGCTGGTGATCGCCGCCCAGGTTCCCATCGCCGACCGGATCGGCATCGGCGGGGTGGCGGCGCCGGATCTCCCCGACGAGCCGGCGCCCCCGGAGCCGGAGGCGGCCTAGAGAGCCTCGGGTCGCGACGGCCGTCAGCCCTCGCCGGGCGGTCGCAGCCTCCTACTGGCCGAGGAGGGGCGGCGCGGGCAGGCCGAGGGCCGCCGACACCGCCCGGACCAGCTCCGCCTCCTCGGGCGTGACCCGCCCGTCGGCCAGCGCGGTCGCCGCGCAGGCCGCGAGCAGCCGGGCCTTCACCGCCGGAGCGGCGCCGTCGAGCCGGGTCAGGATCAGGTCGAGCTGGGCGAGGCTGGTCCGGTCGCGCGGGAGGAGCCGCCAGGGACCCGGGACGCCGAGCGCGGTCACCCCGGCGTCCAGGGCCGCCTGGGCCGCGGCCGCGTCCCGTCCGCCGATCCAGGCGAGGGCGGAGAGGAGCGCCAGCCCCTCGGGGGCGGCCTCGTCCAGGCTTCGCAGCGCCGTCCGCGGCGGGGCGCCCGCGTCGCGCTCCAGCCGCCGGGCCACGATCCGCCGGACCGCCAGCTCGAAGGGGGTGATCGCGCTGTGCGACGAGGAGAGCGCCTGGAGATCCGCCCGGAGCGCGGTGCCCTGCCGCGGCGAGAGGGCGTCGAGGGCGGGGAGGGAGAGGGCGAGGAGCGCCAGCCGGTCCGGGCGGGCGAGCCCGGCGAGGGAGGGCGCCAGCCGCGCCACCTCGGCGAGCAGCGGCGGGTCGTTCCGCCCGAGGTAGGCGAGCTGCGCCTGGCGGACGGCCGGCTCGTCGCCGACGAGCAGGGCGCAGGCGAGGGCGCGGGCCCCGAAGGGCTCGCGGGCGGCCGCCGCCAGCGAGGCGGGGAGGGCGACCAGGGCGCGGGCGCCGGCCGTGGCGTCGGGCGGCGGCAGCCGAAGCGGGGCGGCCGCCGCCCGCGCGGGCGCCGCCGGAGGCGGCGGGGCGAGCGCGGGCGCCGGGATCGGCGGCTGCGGGCGAGGGGCGGACGGGGCGGGGGCGGCCGGCGAGGCGGCGGGCCGGGGCCCGGCCAGGGCGGCCGCGTGCGGGGCGATGCGCCGGATTCGCTCCTCGATGGGCGGGTGGGTGGAGAAGAGGCCGGTGAGGAAGCCGGTGGCCGCGCTGGCGAAGAAGAGGTGCGCCGCCTCGGGCGCGTGGGGGCTCAGGACCTCCGAGCCCTCGGCGGCGATCCGGCGGAGCGCGCCCGCCAGGCCGTCGGGGTTCCGGGTGAACTGGACCGCCGAGGCGTCGGCGAGCCACTCGCGCTGCCGGGCCACCGCGAACCGCACCAGCTTCCCGCAGAACGCGCCCAGGGCGCCGGCCACCAGGAGCGCCAGCCCCACGATCGCGATCGCCCCCCCGGCGTCGTCGCGGCTGCGAGAGCGGGACCAGCGCGTGTTCTCCAGGACGAGCCGGCCGATGAGGGCGAGGAAGGAGAGCCCGCCCACCGCCGCCAGGAGCTGGAGGTCGATGCGGGTGTCGGCGTTCAGCACGTGCGAGAGCTCGTGCGCCACCACCCCCTGGAGCTCGTCCCGGGTGAGCCGGTCGAGCGCGCCACGCGTGACCGCCACCACGGCGTGGCCGGGCGTGTAGCCGGCGGCGAAGGCGTTGATCGCCGGCTCGCCCTCGAGGACGTAGAGGCGCGGCACCGGCAGGCCGGCGGCGATCGCCATCTCCTCGGCCACGTTCACCAGCCGGCGCAGGGCCGGGTCCTGGGCGCCGCGGTCGACCGGCACCCCGCCGAGCATGGCGGCGACCGCCTCCCCGCCCCCGGCCGAGAGCCGGACCGCGTGGAAGGCCGTCCCCACCCCGGTGACCGCCAGCACCCCCACCGCCGCGGCGGCCAGCAGGTCCGGGCGGCCGAGGGAAACCGGCTCGCCCAGCGCCACCCCGGCGACCATCACCCCGGGGGCGGCCACGCCCGCCACCGCCACCAGGGCGGCGTAGACGATCGCGATCACCGCCGCCACCGCCAGGGTGAAGGAGATCACCAGCCAGGCGGTGCGCCGCCGGGCGTTGGCCTGGGCGGCCAGGAAGTCGAGCGTGGCCCGGCCGGCTGGGGTGGGGACCGCCATCGGCGAGGACTTCGCTAGAACTTGACCTGGACCGGCGCCCGCTCCGCCGGCGACTCGATCTCGAGCGGCGTGGCGGCGGGGAAGGCCCCGGCGAGGAGCACGCCGGGGAAGGTCTCGCGGGCGTTGTTGTAGTCCATCACCGCGTCGTTGTAGGCCTGGCGCGCGAAGGCGATCCGGTTCTCGGTCGAGGTGAGCTCCTCCTGGAGCGCGATCATGTTCTGGTTGGCCTTGAGCTCCGGGTAGGCCTCCGCCACCGCCAGGAAGCGGGTGAGGACCCCGGAGAGCGCCCCCTCGGCGCCGGCCAGCGCCGCCATGGCCTTCGGATCGCCGGGGTTGGCGGCCGCCGCGCGCGCCGCCGCGGAGGCGCCGTTGCGGGCGGCCACCACCGCCTCGAGGGTCTCGCGCTCGTGCTTCAGGTAGCCCTTGGCGGTCTCGACCAGGTTCGGGATCAGGTCGTGGCGCCGCTTGAGCTGGACGTCGATCTGGGCGAAGGCGTTGCGGAACCCGTTCCGCCGCGTGACCAGGCCGTTGTAGATGGAGATGAGGAGCACCGCGGCCAGGGCGATCAGGCCGAGGAGGACGAGCGCCGCGAACATGGTCGAATCCCTCCGGTCGCGCGGCTCGGACGGCCACGCGCACCGGGGAAGGATGCCACAGATCGGCGGGGGCGAGGCGGACGGCGCGCCGCGCGGCGGGGCGTCCCGGCGGCCTCAGCCCGGGCACTCCACCGGGCGGCAGGGGCCGGTCGCCGCTGCCTCGCAGCAGTGCAGCGCCTCGCCGCTCACGTCGACGAACCGGACCCGGTACCCCTGGGCGTCGACCTCCAGGATGGCGAAGCCCCAGGCGGTGGTGGCGAAGCGCGGCAGGGCCTCGGGCGGCTGGCGGACGCGGAAGCGCTGGTAGCCGCCCATGGCGGTGCTGCCGGAGACGAACACCTCGAGCGTCCCCAGCGAGAGGTGCTCCAGGGCGTGGACGTGGCCGGCGAGGAACCCGCGGACCGGCCCCTGCGCCGCGCCGAGGAGCCGGGCCATGCGGACCCGGAAGGGCGAGGGGCCGGGGCCGACGCGGTAACCGTGGACGGCCGCCGGGGGGTGGTGGCCCGCCAGGAAGCAGATCCGCTCGGTGCCGCAGGGCGCGGTCGCCTCGTGGACGAAGGCCAGCTCCTCCTCGAGGGTGAAGCCGCCGTAGTCCGAGACCACCACGTTCGTGTCCACCACCACGAGCCGGAGCGGGCCGCGGTCCACCACGTAGTGGCGGGCCGGCAGGCTCCACGCCGGGGCGCGGTGGGCGACCGTGAGGCAGGCGCGGAGCCGGGAGGCCTGGTCGTCGGCGAGCCCCGGCACCGCGCACTTGCCGCCGCCCCAGCCGACGTCGTGGTTCCCGAGGGCGAGGTAGATGGGGAGCGGGCCGCCGTCCCGGGCGCGCAGGCCGCCGAGCGCCGCCTCGTTCTCCCCCTGGAAGCGCGGGTCGTCGGGCAGGGCGCCGCCGGCCTCGACCGTGGCGTCGTCGGCCGCGAACCGGCAGCCGCGCGCGCCGGGGCGGCCCGGATCGGGGCCGCAGGGGTAGAGGTCGTCGCCGAGCTCGATGGCGAGGTCGAAGGGGCGATGCGTCGACTCCCCGTGGATGGCGCGGGCCGCCAGCCACTGCGGCAGGGTGCTGGCCCCGAAGTCGCCGAACACGAGGACCCGGATCGCGCCCGGCCGGTCCGGGGAAGGGGGACCGACCGGGCCGATCTCGTGGACGTCGTGCACGCAGCCGGGGAGGAGCGTGCTCGCGAGGAGGAGGGCGATCGAGGAGGGTCGCGTCCGGCGCATGCGATTCGGGGGGGGCCGCCTCGGCGGGGCGAGCGACCTGGATCCTGGCGACCCGGCGCGCTCCGGCCAGGTACCCAATTGGGCCAGGGACGGACCCCGGGCGAGTGCGAAATCCTGTCGCGCCATGAGCGCCGGAGAGCGCCGCGGTAGCGACCACCCCCTGCGTATCCGCTTCCGGATCCCGCCCCCGCCTCGCCTCCACCCCATCGCGGTCTACCTGCTCGCCGTCCTCTTGCCCCTCGGGGTGCTCGCCCTGGAGGAGGCCGTTCGCCCCTGGCTCGAGCCCATCCCCTTCGTCCTCTACTTCCTCGTCGTGGGGATCGTCGCGTCGCTCGGGGGCTGGAGGTCGGGCCTGCTCGCGGCCACGCTCTCCAGCGCCTGCGGCTGGCTCTTCCTCGCGCACTCCTCGAGCCACACCCGCGCGGCGGGCGCCGCGGTGGGGGCGGCCGTCTTCCTCCCGGTGGCGACGGTGATCACCGCCTTCGGCGCGCTGGTGCGGGAGGGGTTCCGGGAGCGCGAGAGCGCCAACCGCGAGCTCGCCGCCGCGCTGCGGGCCCGGGAGGGGTTCATCTCCACCGCCTCGCACGAGCTCAAGACCCCGCTCACCTCCCTGGCGCTCGTGACCCAGCGGCTGGCTCAGCTCGAGGGGGCGTCCGCCTCCCCGGACGCCACCCGCACCCGCCTGGTCCAGTCCTCCCTCCGGCAGGTCTCCCGGCTCGTGATCCTGGTGAACAACCTGCTCGACCTCTCCCGGATCGACGCTGGCCGGATGCACCTCGAGCTCCGCGACGTCGACCTGGCCGAGGTGGTGCGCGAGGTGGCCGAGCGCTTCCAGGGCGAGCTCGCCCAGGCCGGGGCGGCGCTCTCCGTCGACGCCGATGGCCCGGTGGTGGGCCGCTGGGATCCCCTCCGGCTGGAGCAGATCCTGACCAACCTGGTCTCGAACGCGGTCAAGTACGGGGCGGGGAGCCCGGTCGCGGTCCACGTCCGGCGGGAGGGGACCGCGGCGGTGCTGGTGGTGGCCGATCGCGGGATCGGGATCGCGCCCGAGGACCGGGAGCGCATCTTCGAGCGGTTCGAGCGCGGGGCGCGGGGGCGGGCGGCGGGAGGGTTCGGGATCGGGCTCTGGATCGTGCGCGAGATCGTGCGGGCGCTGGACGGGAGGGTCGAGGTGGAGAGCCCGCCCGGCGAGGGGAGCCGCTTCACCGTCACCCTGCCGGTGGCCGGCCCGGCGGAGGGGCGCGCGGCGCCGCCCCCGGGCTGAAGGCGAGCGCCGGGGATCGCCTCACGCGCTCCGGAGCGGCCTCGGGGCGTGCCTCGATCCCGGGTTTCGAGTAGGCTCTCGCCCCTTCCCCTCTTCCCCCCCGGCGAGCGAAATGCCCCAGTACGTGATGTCGATGCTCCGCGTGAGCAAGGTCGTCCCGCCCAAGCGGCAGATCATCAAGGACATCTCCCTCTCCTTCTTCCACGGCGCCAAGATCGGCCTCCTCGGGCTGAACGGCGCGGGGAAGTCCACCGTTCTCAAGATCATGGCCGGCGTGGACGAGGAGTTCGAGGGCACCGTCCAGCGGCAGGCCGGGATCCGGATCGGCTACCTGCCCCAGGAGCCCCGGCTCGACCCGGCGAAGACCGTGCGCGAGGAGGTGGAGGCCGCCCAGGGCGAGGTGGCGGAGGCGAAGGCGCGGCTCGAGGCGGTCTACGCCGCCTATGCCGAGCCGGACGCCGACATGGAGAAGCTGGCCGAGGAGCAGGCGCGGCTCGAGGCGGTGATCGCCGGCGCCGGGGCGGACACGGGCAACGCCCTCGAGATCGCCGCCGACGCCCTCCGCCTCCCGCCCTGGGAGGCGCGCGTCGACCACCTCTCCGGCGGGGAGAAGCGGCGGGTGGCGCTCTGCAAGCTGCTCCTCTCCCGCCCGGACATGCTCCTCCTCGACGAGCCCACCAACCACCTCGACGCCGAGTCGGTGGAGTGGCTGGAGCAGTTCCTCACCCGCTTCCCCGGGACGGTGGTGGCGGTCACCCACGATCGCTACTTCCTCGACAACGCGGCCGAGTGGATCCTGGAGCTGGATCGCGGCCGGGGGATCCCCTGGAAGGGCAACTACTCGAGCTGGCTCGACCAGAAGGAGCAGCGGCTCGAGATCGAGGCCAAGCAGGAGAGCGCCCGCATCAAGGCGATGAAGCAGGAGCTGGAGTGGGTGCGGCAGAGCCCCAAGGCGCGCCAGGCCAAGAGCAAGGCCCGCCTGGCGCGCTTCGAGGAGCTCTCGTCCTTCGAGTACCAGCGGCGCAACGAGACCCAGGAGATCTTCATCCCGGTGGCGGAGCGCCTGGGCGATCAGGTGATCGAGCTCAAGGGGGTGAGCAAGGGCTTCGGCGATCGGCTCCTCGTCGACGACCTCTCCTTCATCGTCCCCGCCGGCGCGATCGTCGGGATCATCGGGCCGAACGGCGCGGGCAAGACCACCCTCTTCAAGCTGATCACCGGGGCGGAGCGCCCCGACTCCGGCGAGGTGGTGGTGGGCAAGTCGGTGAAGCTCGCCTTCGTCGACCAGAGCCGGGAGCGGCTCTCCTCCGACAGGACGGTCTTCGACGAGCTCTCCGGCGGCCACGACCAGATCAAGGTGGGTCGCCACGAGATGCCGAGCCGGGCCTACATCGGCCGCTTCAACTTCAAGGGGGCGGACCAGCAGAAGGTGGTCGGCACCCTCTCCGGCGGCGAGCGCGGCCGCCTCCACCTCGCCAAGACCCTGATGACCGGCGCGAACGTCCTCCTCCTCGACGAGCCCTCCAACGACCTCGACGTCGAGACCCTGCGCGCCCTCGAGGACGCCCTCCTCGAGTACGCCGGCAGCGTGCTGGTCATCTCGCACGACCGCTGGTTCCTGGACCGGATCGCCACCCACATCCTGGCCTGCGAGGGCGACTCGCGCTGGTCCTTCTTCACCGGCAACTACCAGGAGTACGAGGCGGACAAGCGGCGGCGGCTCGGCGAGGAGGCCGCCAGGCCGCACCGGATCCGGTACAAGCCGATCGCGAGGTAGGGGCCCGACCGGGCGAGCGCGGGGACGCCGCGCTCGCCGGTCTCCGCTCACCGCCGCTCGAACACGTCCAGGGCGTAGTCGTGCGCCGCCAGGGCGCTCCTCGGCAGCGTGCCCGCCCGGACGCGCTCCACCACCTGCCGCCGCTCGAGGTCGAAGATCGCCTCGAGGATCCCGCCCCGCTCCTGGGCGGTCGCCTGCCCGACCAGGAACAGCACCCGCGCGCTGTGCTGGACGTAGCGGGGGGAGAGGAGCTGGCGGCGGAGGAGCTCCATGATCACCGGCGCCTTGGAGCGGTCGAAGCGGCTCGGCTCCCCGCGCCGATCCTGCTCGGCGAAGAAGGCCGAGGTCCACTCGTCGTGGTACCGCCACACCTTCTCGAACAGCTCGCGGGTGAAGCGCGCCCCGGCCTTCACCGGCTCGGCGCTCGCGCCGAGCACCAGCCCGTCCTCGGTGAGCGCCTGCCGCTGGAGGAACCCGTCCCGGCCGATCCGGGCCTCGTGGCGGGCCAGCGCCCAGAGCCAGGAGACGTTGATCCGGTAGGTGGCCAGGTCGTTCATGAAGCGGAGCTTCAGCTCGTAGTCGTCGATGGCGGCGGCGAAGTTGCCGTTCAGGATCTGGAACCCGTAGTTGGCCGCCATGTAGAAGGCGTGCTGGACGTGCTCGATGGTGACCTCGCCCCTGGGCACCGCGTAGATCTCCTCCCAGAGCGCGGGGGAGAGGAGCCTCTCGGGCGTGTCGAGCTGTCCGGGGAGGAGGACGGCCGGGGTGATCCGCCCCTGCCCGTCCAGCAGCCCGCGGGCGCGGAGCACGTCGCGCTCGGCGTCGGAGAGCCCGCTCCGCACGGTGGGCACCGCCTTGCCCTTGACGTCCACGGTCTCGCGGGGAGCGTCGAGGATCCCCTGGAGCTCGCCGGCGCGGGCCCGGAGCGGGGCGTTGCCCGCGGCGACGTAGTCGGTCTCCGGGCTCGCCACCCAGCTCTGGCGGTAGGCGTCGTGGAGCCGGCCCTTCACCCGCCCGGAGAGGACGTCGTCCAGGGTCGGGGCCGCGCCGGCGGGGAGCGGGGCGTCGGGCACGAACATGAGCCCGAGGAGTCGCTCGCGCAGCTTGTCGATCACCATCGCCCGGAGCGCCAGGGGGTTGTAGCGCGAGCGGCCGTAGGGGTCGCCGGGCTGGTAGATCATCACCGCCGCCATCCCGCCGATGGGCGCGGCCTGGGTGAGCTGCCCGCCCTGGGTCCCCGCCATGAGCATGAGCAGCGCGTTGTAGCGCTGGTAGGCGATCATGGTGGGGGTGGCCATCCCGATCGTCTGGGGATCGGGGAAGACGCCGGCGGGGTCGTCCTTCCACATCTCGATCAGGCTGCCCAGGTAGTCCCAGCGGCCGACGTTGGTCCCGAGCAGGCGGCGGCGCAGCACCCAGGCGATCGCCGGCAGGCACCGCCCGGCGGTCCCCTCCTCGTAGAGCATCTTCACCTTGAAGGTGCCGGCCTGCACCCCCGCCCGGTCCTCGAGGCGCGCGAGGAGCTTCTCCACGATCAGGGCCTCGGCGGGCGTCTGGAGCTTCGGGATGTAGAAGTAGACCCCGCTCCCCTCCCTGCGGAGGGCGTCGAGGTTGTTCAGCGCCCAGAGGGTGGCGACCACCACCAGGCCGGGGGCGGGCGCCCCGTCCACCGTCACGTGGTCGTAGAGCACGTGAAGGCTCGGCGGACGGGCGAGCCGCGTCGGCCACTGCGCCGGGGGCTTCTCGATCCGGTAGGCGCGCTTCTTCCCCTTCTTCACCACCTCGTAGGCCCGCCCGGTCCAGCGCCCCTCGAAGACGTCCTTGGCGTTCTGGAGGGCGGCGAAGATCCCCACCGGCTCGCTCGCGGGCGTCCCGTCCGGCCGGAAGTGCGGCGGCGAGGCGTCCTCGAAGTCCGGCATGTTCATGGGCGCGGGGCTGTTCAGGGCGTTGAAGGCCATGTCGAGCGGGTGCCAGGGCCCGGTGAGCTCCAGCCCCGGGTTCCGCAGCGGGTGGACGTGCTCGGGGATGGGCGCCTGGTCGTTGAGCCGCCAGCGCCAGCGCGTCTCCCGGCCGAGGAAGTTGTCGATCATCCCCTGGACGATCTGGCGGAAGGTCCAGGGAGGGCCGCCGAGCGGGTCCTCGAAGGACTCGTCCCAGCCCGTCCAGGCGTACCGGCTCCGGACGGGGGCGGACGAGCCGAGCAGCTCGCGACGGGCGTTCAGGGCGGCGGCGATCTCGGGCCGGAGCTCGCGGGTGAGGGTGTCGATCGTCTGCTCGACGTCGACCTCCCGGCCGTTCACGGTCTTCCGTCCGAAGAGCCCGGGGAACTGCTGCAGGATGTCCTGGCGGATCATGCGGTGGTCCTCCTGGCGGGTCCGGCGAGGGGCGGTCCCCGACCGATACCGCGAACCGGCGCGGGCCGCATCAGTTCCCTGGCCGCCGCGACATGCGAGGGGCTCGCCGCCCGGGCCGGGCGGGGTTCCCTCGAGGACCTGTGGGGCGGGGTCCCGGCGGGGGTGTGTCACGCACCAGGAAGGCCGCTGCGCAGCTGGACGTCGCGCACGCCCGCCTCCCACGCCTCGGCCTGGGTGTCGTAGGTGGCGTCGAGGCGGTGGCTGTCCACCGTCACCGTCCAGCGCCGCTCCATGATCCTGGCCACGACCACCTGATGGCCGGCGACCTCGAAAGTCGCCGGACGGGTCACCACCGCGTCGGAGATCTTCGTCCGGGTATCCCGCATGGCGTCAATCTACCCCTCGGCAAGCCGGAGCGCTCCCTCGCCGCCCCGAGACGGTCGTCACTCGTCCACGCCCTCCCGGGCCCAGGGGATGGCGATCAGCCGCTGGTAGGGGATGGGCTCGCCGCTGGTCTCGCCCAGGCCGTAGGTTCCCGCCCCGAGCTTCGCCAGGGCGTGATCGACCTCCACCAGGAGCGCCCGCTCGCGCTCGGCGACGGTGATCTGCTCGGCCCGCTCCGCGGCGCGCTGTGCCGACTCCTCGAACTCGGACCGCTCCTCGTCCGACGGGGCGAGCGCCTCCGGCGCCTCGAGCACCCGCCGGATCCGTCGCCGCTCGTCCTCGAGCCTCCGCCGGAGGGTCTCGAGCTGGGTCTTCGTCAGCCCGGGCCGGGCGCTGGCCATGGCTTGCTCCTCGGAAGGCTGCCTGCGTGGAGGCAGCCACGAAAACGTACTCCGCTCCCCCGGGTGACCGGGAAGCTCTCCTGGGGGCCGTGCGCTCCGGGCGATCCCCATCCGGAGCGGATGGGCGGGCGCCCTCGGCAGAGGACGCCCACCCGGGTCCGGCGGGCGCTGGCGCCCTACTTCCTGGCGGCGGGCCTGGCCGCCTCCAGCTGGGCGTCGACGCGCTTCGCCCGGCGCAGCTCCTCCGCCGCGGCGCGGATCTCGGTCAGGTCGCGCTGCATCTCGCTCCAGCCGTACCAGGTGACGTAGTCGGGGTTGGCGTGGAAGGCCCCCTGGAACGCTCGCATCCGGTGCTCGAGGAACATCACGAAGAGCTTCTGCTCGATGGGCGTGGGCGCGTCGTGGAACGTGAGCAGGTCGGGGAAGGCGGACGCGTAGGTGGAGGGCTTGGCGAGCGTGCCGTCCTGGTAGAGCCCGGCCACGGTGCGGATCGCCTCCGCCATCAGGTGGTCGAGGTCGCGGATCAGCCCGTCACCCTGGCGCAGCTGCTCCTTGGCGAAGCTCGCCCCGTGGCACCGGGTGCACGTGTCGAGCGTCTTGGCCCGCTCCGCGTCGAACGCCTCCTGCGTCAGCCGGGCCACGTCGGCGGCCTTCACCACGTCCAGCCGGCCGGTGGGCTTCCCGTTCGGATCGAGCACCCCGAGCCCCTGGAGGATGGTGATGCGATCGTCGGTCCACTGCTTGTCACCCTCGGGGAACGGCAGCCGGACGGCGAGGAAGCCCCAGGCGGTCCGGACCTCGTGGTCGCCGTTCTGCATGTGGCAGGTCTGGCAGGTGGGGGCGGCGGAGGTCGCGGGGATGGTCCTGGTCCGCTTGAGCTCGTTGCGGACGCCGTGCTTCGAGGCGTCGTACATCTCCCACTGCGGATGGTCGAACCCCATGTGGCAGGTCTTGCACGCCTCCGGCTGGAGCGCCTCCGCCCTGGAGAAGAGGTGGCGGGTGTGGCAGGCGTCGCAGCTCGCCACGCCGTAGCCGCCGGCCGTCTCCTTGAGCTCCTTCGCCTCCGCCTCGCTCTTCAGGCCGAGCTTGTGGCACCCGCCGCAGCCCTTCAGCCCCTCGCGCACCGCCAGGGCCTGGTAGTGGAAGGTGGGCATCGCCTTGACGGCGGCCCAGGCGAAGGCGTGCTTCCCCCTCTTGAACCCCGCCACCTGCGCCTCGTGGCACTGCCCGCAGGTCTCGGGCGTGGGGAGCTTCGCCTTGGCGGCGTCGTCCTTGGTGGTGTGGTCGCTGCCGTGGCAGTCGGTGCAGCCGACGCCGAGGCTGGAGTGGCGCGAGGCCTTCCAGTCCGCGACGATGCTCGGCGAGGTCTTCCGGTGGCAGGCCACGCAGGCGTCGGTGGCCCTCGCCGGGGCCTTCTTCGGCGCGGCGGGCGTGGCGGCGGCGAGCGCCAAGCCGAGGGTGAGGGCGAGATGGGTCATGCGAACGGTCTCCTCGTATGGGGCTGGGACGGGGCGGCGGCTGTGGGCGGAGCGGACGCGGGGAGCCTCCCCGGCGCGACCCGCGGGCCGCGCCGGGAAGGATCACCGCCTGCGTTTGGGCGAGGGCCGGGAGGTGAGCCGCCCGCTCCGGCGAGGGTGGCGGATCGGGGTGAGGGGCAGGGCGCCGGCCTGGATGTCGGCGAGCGTGGTCTTCTCCAGGAAGCCCAGGTAGGCGGTCTTCACCCCGGTCCAGGCGGCGTGGGCCGAGCAGGCGGCCCGCTCGGAGCACTGCCGATCCGGGCGCAGCAGGCACCCGGGCCGGACGCGCTTGCCCTCGAACGGCTCGACGACCTCGAGCAGGGTGATCCGCTCCGCCGGCCGGGCGAGGCGATAGCCCCCGCGGGCCCCGCGGCTCGCGCTGAGCACGCCGGCGCGGGCCAGGGTGGCGAGGACCTTGGCCAGGTAGTGGGTGGGGACGCCGATCTCGGCGGCGAGCTCGCGGCCGAGCGTCGCCTCGGCCGCGCTGCCACCGGCCAGCTGGGCGAGCGCCCGGAGGGCGTGGGTGGCGGAGGCGCTGAAGATCACCGGCCCGCCCCATTCGGGACATTGTGGATGCCAATATCCATAATGCGGCGGCAACGTGCCCGAGCGGCGGGCGGACTGTCAAGCGCTTCCGCCCGGAGGAGGCAGCGGCGCTCGGCGGCCAGCGCCCGGCGCACCGAAGCCTCGGTGAAGCGGCCACCGACGGGCGGGTGCGCGAGGCGCGCCGGGTCCCGAACCGCCTGGATCGCGGAGGGTTCCACGGTGGCAAGGGGTTCGCAGGAGAGCGGAGGCATGAACGCCCCCCCCAGCCTCCCCGCATCGCCGTGCTCCGGAGCGAGCTGCCCCCCGCCAGGCCGGTCGCCCTGGCGGCGGAGATCGACTACGTCCCTGGATCGATCGTGAGCCGCACCCTGGCCAAGACCCGCCGGGGCTCCCTGACGCTCTTCGCCTTCGACCAGGGCCAGGAGCCGTCCGAGCACACCGCCCCCTTCGACGCCTTCGTCCAGGCGCTCGACGGGGCAGCGGAGCTCACCATCGGAGGGGAGGCGGTGCCGGCCAGGGCGGGCGAGACGGTGCGGATGCCGGCCGGGATCCCGCACGCCGTCCGCGCCGCCGCGCCGTTCAAGATGCTCCTCTCCCTGATCCGGGAGGAGCGCGAGGGGAGCGATCATGGATGAGAGCCAGCTCTACCGGCAGATCGTAGAGGGCAGCCCGGACGCCATCATCCTGGGCGACCGGGAGGGGAAGATCCGCCTCTGGAACGCGGCCGCCGCCGCGCTCTTCGGCTTCACGGCCGAGGAGGCGCTCGGGAGGTCGATGGACCTCATCGTCCCCGAGCGGCTGCGGGCGCGCCACTGGGACGGCTACCACAAGGTGATGGCCACCGGGGTGAGCCGCTACGGCCACGGAGATCTCCTGGCCGTGCCCGCTACGCGGAAGGACGGGAGCACCGTCTCGATCGAGTTCACCATCCAGCTCCTCACCGGAGCGGGGGGCGTGGTGATCGGCTCGGTCGCCATCATCCGGGACGTCAGCAAGCGCTTCCAGCGGGAGAAGGAGCTCGCCCGCCGCCTCAAGGAGCTCGAGGCGAAGGCGGGGTAGCCGCCGCCCGCCGGCCCGGAAGGCCGAGCCCCCGCCCCGGCCGTTTGACAGCCGCGCCAGGATGGTTCTGTTCCCTTCGTGCCCGGCGGTGCGCCGCCCGGGCGACGCTTCGGTGCGCCCGCGAGGCGCGCCCGAAAGGAGGAGCAGATGGCAAACCTGATCCGCAGGACCGAAGGGGGGACGCTGGAGCCCGCGCGGTTCCTCGACCCATACGAGATGATGAGG
>DATKAL010000377.1:0-5859 GCA_035498135.1 Anaeromyxobacter sp. | reverse complement strand
CTGGGCGCGCTGCTCTGGACGGCGGGGGCCCTCTACGCCCTGGCGGCGGTCCTCGTCCTGCTCCGGCCGGCCGCCGGCCGGCCGGCGCTGCTCGCCGGGGTGGCCGCCCACCTGGCCGCCACCGTCGGGCGCGGGGCGGCGATCGGGTTCTTCCCGCTCACCAGCAAGATGGAGTCCTTCAGCGCCGCCGCGCTCGCCACCGCGCTGGTGGCGGCGGCGACCTTCCGCCCGGTCCGCGCCTACCTGCTGCCGCTCCTCGGGGTGCTGGGCGCGGCCATGGGGGCGGCGCTGGCGCTCTCCGGCGACCTGCGCTGGCCGCCCCCGCTCATGCGGACGATCTGGTACCCCCTCCACATCCCGCTCTCCTTCCTCGCCTACGCCACCTGGGCGGCGGCGGCCGCGGCCGCGGTGGCCTGGTGGGTGGAGGGAGAGGCCGCCTGGGTGGCGCGGGTGGACCGGCTGGCGCTCTGGGGCTTCGCCCTCTGGTCGCTCTCGATGGTGACCGGAGGCGTATGGGGCGTGGTCGCCTGGGGCAGCTGGTTCATGTGGGACCCCAAGGTGATCTGGTCGGTGATCCTCTGGTTCCACTACGCCGCCTTCGTCCACCTGCGGCTCACCCCCTCCCTGCAGGGCCGCCCCGGGGTCCGGCCGGCGCTGGCCGCCCTCGGCTTCGGGTTCGTCCTGGTGGCGTACGTCGGCACCTCCTTCCTCTTCGGGCGCTCGAGCCATGCCTTCGGCTGAGCGGAGCGATCGCCTGGCCTGGCTCCGCTCGCAGGGGCTCGGGCTCGCCTGCGGGTTCGCCGTGGTGGTGCTCCTGGCGGTGGGCTCGGTGGTCCTGGCCGCCACCCGCGAGGGCGCCTCGGCGGCGGTGGGGATGGACGACCTGCGTGGCTTCTTCACCCCGCCGTCCTGGGTCCACCTCTGGCTCTACCTGCTCTTCCCGGTGGCGGGTCTCTACGCGCTCAACACCGCCCTGGGCACCTGGGACAACGTCGCCCGCCGCTGGCGGGCCGGGGCCCGCACCCCCTCCGCCTACGCGGCGGCGGTGATCCACGCCGGCTTCCTCCTCGGCCTCGCGGCGCACGCGGTGGGCGGGTTCCTGGGGGAGGACCGGGGCGAGGTGGTGGTGTCGGCCGGGTGGCAGCCGCTGGCCGGCTTCGGCGAGGTGCGGCTCGCCTCGCTCGAGGTGGAGCGGCTGCCGAGCGGCATGCCGCGAGCCGCCCGCGCCGGGCTCGAGGTCCGGGACGAGGTCGGCACGGTGCGCCCGGTGACCGTCGGCTACAACGCGCCCCTCGCCACGCCGGGCGGCGGCCGGCTGGCGCTGCTCGCCGACCTGGGCGAGCTCCCGCTGGCCCGGCTCACCTCGGGCGCGGAGGGCTGCGCCCTGGCGCAGGGGCAGGCCTGCCGCCTGGGGGGCGAGCGGGTGGAGCTGGTCGCGCTCGGTCCCGGTCCGGCGGCGCTCCTGCGCGCCCGGGGGGCGGCCGGGGGCGAGGAGCTCTCCTGGCTGGGCGCGGACGGCGAGCTGGCGCTGGCCGGGGGGAGGCCGGTCCAGCTGAGCGGGGTCGAGCGGGCGCCCGCCATCGCCCTGCGGGTCCGCGAGACCCCCGGCACGCCCTGGGCGCTGGCCGCCGCCCTCACCCTGGCGGCGGGGATCGCGCTCCTCTGGCGCCGGCTGGCGCCCTGAGCGGCGCCGCCGCGGCGGTCCTACTCGACCTTCATCCCCGGCCGCCAGCGCAGCACGGGCTTGCGGGCGGCGCGGGTCTCGTCGAGCCGCGCCCGGATCGGCCGGGTGGGGGCGGCCTTGACCGCCTCGGGCCGCTCCTTCGCCTCCGCCGCGATCGCCTTCATCGCCGCGACGAAGGCGTCGAGCGTCTCCTTCGACTCGGTCTCCGTGGGCTCGATCATGAGCGCGCCGTGGACCACCAGCGGGAAGTAGATGGTGGGCGGGTGGAAGCCGTGGTCGATGAGCCGCTTGGCGACGTCCATCGTGCTGACGCCGCTCGCCTCCTGCAGCGTGTCGTCGAGGACCACCTCGTGCAGCGAGTCGGTCTCGTAAGGGAGGTGGTAGGTCCCCCGGAGCTTCGCCCGGACGTAGTTGGCGTTCAGGACCGCCAGCTCGCCCGTGGCCCGCACGCCCTCGGCGCCGTACTCGCGGATGAGCGCCCAGGCCCGGACGAACATCGCGAAGTTGCCCCAGAACTCGCGCAGCTTCCCGATGGTCTGAGGCCGCTCGCGCGGGTCGGTGACCAGGCGGTACCCCTCGCCCTCCTTCACCACCAGGGGGAGGGGGAGGAAGGGCGCGAGGGCCGCCTTGACCGCCACCGGCCCGGAGCCGGGCCCCCCGCCGCCGTGCGGCGTGGCGAAGGTCTTGTGCAGGTTGTACTGGATGACGTCGAAGCCCATGTCGCCGGGGCGCGCCACGCCCAGGAGGGCGTTCATGTTCGCGCCGTCCCCGTAGACCAGCCCGCCCTTGGCGTGCACGACCTCGGCGATCTCGGCGATGTGGCTCTCGAACACCCCCAGGGTGTTCGGGTTGGTGATCATGATCGCCGCCACGTCCTCGTCCATGGCGGCCCGGACCGTCTCCGGGTGGAGCCGTCCGTCCGGGCCCGAGGCGAGCTGGACCACGGCGTAGCCGTTCAGGGCCGAGGAAGCGGGGTTGGTCCCGTGGGCGGTGTCGGGGATGAGGACCTTCTTCCGCGGGTTCCCATTCGCCTGGTGGTAGGCGCGGATCAGCATCAGCCCGCACAGCTCGCCCTGGGCCCCGGCGGCGGGGGCGAGGGTGGTGGTGTCGAAGCCGGCGATCTCGGAGAGGGCCCGCTCCAGCCCCCACATCAGTTCGAGGGCGCCCTGGGAGAGCGCCGGCGGCGCGAGCGGGTGGAGGTTCGCGAACCCGGAGAGGCGGGCCACCGCCTCGCTCGACTTCGGGTTGTACTTCATGGTGCAGGAGCCGAGCGGGTAGAAGCCGGTGTCGATCCCGTGGTTCCAGACCGAGAGCCGGGTGAAGTGGCGGACCACCTCCAGCTCCGAGAGCTCGGGGAGCCCGTCCACCGGGCCGCGCAGCAGGCCGGCGGGGAGCTCGCGAGCCGGGTCGGCGTCACCGGCCGGGGGGAGGGAGACGCCGCAGCGCCCGCGGGAGCCGTGCTCGAAGACCAGCGGCTCCTCGTAGACCAGGCCGCGGACCGCGCCGCCCAGGCCGGGCGCGCCGTCGGCGGCGCCGGCCGCGCCGGCCTCCAGGGTGGGCTTCCAGCCGGTGGGGTTGGCCATGGTCAGGACCTCACCGTCTTGGCGAAGAGCTCGATCAGCTCGGGACCGTGGAGCTCGGTGGCGACGCAGAGGAGCGCGCCCCGGGCGCGCGGGTGATCCGGGTACCAGCGGGAGAGCGGCGCGCCGGCGACGATCCCGCGCTTGGCGAGCTTCGCCACCACCGCCTCCGCGTCCCCCACGTCGAAGGCCTGCTCGTTGAAGACCGGCCCGGAGAAGGCGGGGGCGAACCCGGCCCGGCCCATGGCCTCCCGCAGCAGGCGGGCCCGGGCCCAGTTGAGCCGGGCCAGGTCGGAGAGCCCCTTCCGCCCCAGCAGCGAGAGGTGCATGGTGGCCGCCAGGGCGCAGAGACCGGAGTTGGTGCAGATGTTGGAGGTGGCCTTCTCCCGGCGGATGTGCTGCTCGCGGGTGGAGAGGGTGAGGACGAAGCCGCGCCGCCCCTGCTTGTCCAGGGTGGCCCCGGCGATCCGGCCCGGCATCTGCCGAACGTTCGCCTCGCGGGTGGCGAAGAACCCCGGCGCCGGGCCGCCGAAGGTCATGGGGTTCCCGAAGCTCTGGAAGGTCCCGACCGCCACGTCGGCGCCCAGGGCGCCGGGGGCCTGGAGGAGGCCGAGCGCCACCGCCTCGGCGGTGGTCGAGACGGTCAGCGCCCCGGCCTTCTTCGCGATCGCGGCCGCCTCCGGCAGGGCATCCACCACCCCGAGGAAGTTGGGGTAGCCGACGATCACGCAAGCGGTCTCGCGGTCGACCGCCTTCTCCAGGGCGGCCAGGTCGGTCCGGCCGTCGGCGCCGAAGGGCACCGCCACCACCTGGTCGTGGGTGGACCGGAGGTAGGTGTCGAGGACCTTGCGGTACTCGGGGTGGACCGCGGCCGAGACCACGATCTTCTTCCGGCCGGTGAGCCGGGTGGCCATCAGCGCCGCCTCGGCGGTGGCGGTGGCGCCGTCGTACATGGAGGCGTTGGAGACGTCCAGGCCGGTGAGGAGGCAGACGAAGGTCTGCCACTCGAAGAGCGCCTGGAGGCTGCCCTGGGAGATCTCGGGCTGGTAGGGCGTGTAGGCGGTGAAGAACTCGCCCCGGAGGAGGAGCTGGTCCACCACCGGCGGCACGTGGTGCGGGTAGCAGCCGGCCCCGGCGAAGGGCGGGTGGGCGACGTCGTTCCGCCCCGCCAGCCGCCGCATCTCCCCGAGCAGCGCGATCTCGTCGAGCGCGGGCGGCAGGTCGAGGGGGCGGCGGAGGCGGAGCGGCTCGGGGATGGAGCGGACCAGGTCCCCGAGGCTCTTCGCCCCGGCGGCTTCCAGCATCTCCCGGACGTCCTCGGGGGTGTGGGGGTGGTAGCGCACGCGCGACCTCCGCGGCCAGCGGCCGCGACCTGGGAACGTCCGGCCTTTGGACTCGCTACTCCTGCTCCTCGACGAACGCCCGGTAAGCCTTGGCGTCCATGAGCGCGTCGAGCTCGGCCGGGTCGGAGGGCTCGATCACGATCATCCAGCCCTCCTCGTACGGATCCTCGTTGACCGTCTCGGGGGCGTCGGAGAGCGGGTCGTTCACCTCCACCACCTTGCCCGAGAGCGGCGCGAACAGCTCCGAGACCGCCTTGGTGGACTCGACCACCCCGAAGGCCTCACCCTTCTTCACGGGGTCGCCCACGTCCGGCAGCTCGACGTAGACGACGTCGCCGAGCTGGTCCTGGGCGAAGTCGGTGATGCCGACCACGAGGTTGGCGCCCTTGCGGCGGGCCCACTCGTGGTCGCGCGTGTACCTGAGGTCCTCGGGGAATTCCATGGTCGCTCCTCCGGCGTTCACTTTCGCGTGTAGAAGGGGGTCTTGGCGGCCCGGGCGGCGGCGGCCCGCCCGCGGATCTCGACGGCGAAGGTCGAGCCCTCGGCCGCCAGGGCGGGCGGGACGTAGGCGAGGCCGACCGAGGCGCCCAGCGACGGGCTCCTGGTGCCGCTCGTCACCTCACCCACCCGGCGGCCGTCCTGCAGCACCGGGTAGCCGTGCCGGGCGATGCCGGCGTCGGTGAGGACGAAGCCCACCAGCTTCCGGGAGAGCCCCTGCTCGCGCTGGCGCACCAGCGCCTCCCGGCCGACGAACTCGCCCTTCTCCAGCTTCACCACCCAGGCGAGCCCGGCCTCGAGCGGCGTGGTCGAGTCGTCCATGTCGGAGCCGTAGAGCCGGTAGGCCATCTCCAGCCGGAGCGAGTCTCGCGCCCCGAGCCCACATGGGGCGATCCGCTCGTGGCGCCCCGCCTCCATCAGCTCGCCCCAGAGCCGCTCCGCCTGCGCCGGCGGGCAGAAGAGCTCGAAGCCGTCCTCGCCCGTGTAGCCGGTCCGCGCCACCAGGCAGGGGATCCCGGCCACCTCGCCGCCGGCGAACCGGTAGGTGCGGAGGACGGTGAGGTTCACGTTGGTGAGCCGCTGGAGGAGCTGGGCGGCGAGCGGCCCCTGGAGGGCGAGCTGGGCCCACTCGTCCGACTCGTTCGTCACCTCGGCGCCGCCGGCGTGGGCGAGGAGCCAGTCGAAGTCCTTCTTCCGGTTGGCGGCGTTCACGCAGACGAGCAGGTCCTCGGCCGAGCGCCGGTAGACCACCACG
>DATKAL010000376.1:0-3593 GCA_035498135.1 Anaeromyxobacter sp. | reverse complement strand
CGGCGGCCGCGGGCCGCGCCCGGGCGGTCCCCGAGGGCCGCGCGGCCCCCGCCCCGAGCGGCCCCCTCGCGGCGAGCGTCCGGAGCGCCGCCGGGAAGAGAGCGCCGCCCCCGGGCCCACCCTCCCCCGGGGCGAGCCACCCCCTGCGCCCGAGCTGGCGGCGCCCGACGAGGGCTCCTTCGCGGACCTCCTGGCGACCTCGGAGGCCGCCCCGCGCCGCCGGTTCCAGGTGGGCGAGAAGGTGGCAGGGAAGATCATCCAGGTCGGCGAGGACGTCGCCTTCCTCGAGCTCGGCTCGGGCGTGGCCGAGGCCATGATCGAGACGGTCGAGCTCAAGGACGAGGAGGGGAACCTCGTCGCCCGCGTGGGGGACATCGTGGACGCGGTGGTGGTGAAGGCCACCGACCGCGGGGTGATCGTCTCGAAGGGCCACGGCCGCGCCACCCGCGACCACGCCCGCGAGGCGGTCATCGAGGCGGCCCACACCGGCCTGCCGGTCGAGGGCGTGGTGAAGGGCGTCAACAAGGGCGGGCTCGAGGTGGAGGTCCACGGGGTCCGCGCCTTCTGCCCGGTCTCCCAGATCGACGTCCGCTTCGTGGGGGACCCGGCGAGCTTCGTCGGGCAGAAGCTCCTGTTCAAGGTGACCAAGGCCGACCAGCGCGACGCGGTCCTCTCCCGCCGCGCCCTCCTCGAGGAGGAGCGGGCGACGAAGGCGCGGGCCACCCGCGAGCGGCTCGCGCCCGGCGCGGTCTTCGAGGGCGTGGTCACGAGCGTCCAGGACTACGGCGCCTTCGTCGACCTGGGCGGGATCGAGGGGCTGGTCCACGTCTCCGAGCTCTCCTGGGACCGGGTGTCGAGGCCCCAGGACCTGCTCGCGGCGGGCGACGCGGTGCAGGTGCAGGTGCTGCGCATCGACGAGGACCCGAAGAAGGGGGAGCGCATCGCCCTGTCGGTGAAGGCGCTCGCTCCGAGACCCGAGCCGGCCGCCCCGGCCGGAGGGGCGGCCCGGCCCGAGCGGCCCGCCCCGCCCCCGCCGCCCCGGGTCGGCGACGTGGTCCAGGCCAGCGTCGACAAGATCGAGAGCTTCGGGATCTTCGTCCGGTTCGCGGGCGGGCGCGGGCTCGTCCCGGCGAGCGAGACCGGCACGCCGCGCGGCGCCGACCTCCGCCGGGCCTTCAAGGTGGGCGACGCCTTCCCTGCCCTGGTGAGCGCGATCGACGAGCAGGGCCGGATCCGGCTCTCGAAGACCGAGGCCGAGCAGGCCGCCGAGCGGGCCGAGGCGCAGGCGTACCTCCAGTCCGCCTCGCCGCGCCCCGCGGGCAAGGGCTTCGGGACGCTCGGGGATCTGCTGCGCGCCAAGCTGGAGAAGAAGTCCTAGGGTCCGGCCCCGTGGGCCGCCCCGACCCGGGTCCCGGCCGCCTCACCTCCGCGGCGTCGTTTCGGCCGCCCGGACCGGGAGCGGGCGCGGTCTGGCCCGTGCAATGACCCGCCGGACGATGGACGGGCCGCTGCTCGCCGAGGACGTTCGCCGCCACCGGCGTACGGTCGCGCTGCTGGGCGCGACCCTGCTCACGCCCTTCTTCGCCCTGGACGCGTACGCACCGCCCGGGTTTCGCGGCTGGCTCGTCCTGGTGCGCGCCGGCTGGATCGCCTCCCTCCTCCTCGGCGCCCGGCTGCTCCGCCCCGGCTCCCGCGCCGGCGAGCGGCTCCCCGAGGTGCTGCTCGCCGGCAGCTCCACGCTCGCCACCCTGGCGGTCGTGGGGCTCACCGGAGGGACGACGAGCGGCTTCTTCGGCTTCCTCTTCGCCCTCCCCTTCTGCCTCGCCCTGCTCCTCCCCGGCGGCGTCCTCGCGGCGGCCCTGGCGGCGGCCGGGACCCTGGGCGGCGGCACCGCGTACCTCGTCGCCGCCGGGACCCCGGCCGTCGAGCTGGCCCGCTGGCTGGCGACCGCGACGGTGGTCTCGATCCTGGCGGCCTACTCCACCCGGGCCAGCCGGACCGCCCTCCGCCGCCGGATCGAGGCGGAGCGCGCCCGGGCCGAGCTGGCCGAGCGGCTGGTGGAGAGCTCGGCCCGGCTGGAGGCCGCCGAGCGGCTGGCGCTGGCCGGGCGGCTCGCCGCCGGGGTGGCCCACGAGGTGAACAACCCGCTCGCCTACGCCAAGACCAACCTCCAGTGGATCCGGCACCGCCTCCAGGAGGCACCCGTCGAGCGGGGCGACGCCGAGCTCGACGAGGCGATCTCCGAGACCCAGGTCGGCCTGCAGCGGATCGCGCGGATCGCCGCCGACCTCCGGCTCTTCTCGCGGGCGCCGCCCGAGGATCCCTGCGGCTCCGACCTCGCCGGCTCGGCGGCCGAGGCGCAGCGCATCGCCACCGTGCGGGGGAAGGCCGGCATCGCCGTCCTCCTCGAGGTGCCGGCCGGCCTGCCGGAGGCCCGCATCTGCCGCGGCCGGCTGGTCCAGGTGCTGGTCAACCTGATCGTGAACGCCGCCGACGCCGTCGCCGAGGCCCGGCCCGGAGGGCCGGGGCGGATCGCGGTCCGGGCGGAGCGGAGCGGCGACCGGCTGCTGGTGGCGGTGGAGGACGACGGCCCGGGCTTCCCCGAGGCGCACCTCGCCCGCGCCTTCGAGCCGTTCCTCACCACCAAGGCGCCCGGCCGCGGCACGGGCCTGGGCCTGGCGCTCGCCCACGAGTACGTGACGCGGGCCGGCGGGCGCATCGCCCTCGGGAACCGCCAGCCCGGCGGGGCCAGGGTGACGCTCGAGCTGCCGATCTCCACCGGGCAGCGGGGGCGCTGTCAGGTCTGCGAGTACGGGACCGCGAGCGCGGGGACCGGCCGGCCCGGAGCGCTCCCCGCCGCCGGGTGAGCGGCCGCCCCTGCGGCGGTGGGCCTGCCGCGCCGGCCTCGCCGAAATCGGGGCTCGACGTGTATGTGCGCGTGCGCTAGTTTGTCACCCCCGCTGGCGCGCACCACCGGACCCCTTCCCCCGTTCCCCAAGACGAGGAACCGACGGATGCCGACCTCCTCCGATCGCCCCACGAAGAACCCCCACCTCCTCGCCTGGGTCGAGGAGATGGCCAAGCTCTGCAAGCCCGATCGCGTGTACTGGTGCGACGGCTCCGAGGCCGAGCAGAAGCGGCTCACGGAGGAGGCGGTCGCCTCCAAGGTCCTCATCCCGCTCGACCAGAAGAAGTGGCCCGGCTGCTACTACCATCACTCCAACCCGAACGACGTGGCCCGGGTCGAGCACCTCACCTTCATCTGCACGCCCACCCGGGAGGAGGCCGGCCCGACCAACAACTGGATGGAGCCGGGCGAGGCCTACCGGAAGCTCTCCGCCATGTACCAGGGCGCGATGAAGGGCCGCACCATGTACGTGGTGCCGTTCCTCATGGGGCCGGTGGGCTCGCGCTTCTCCAAGGTCGGCGTCGAGATCACCGACTCGCGCTACGTGGTCCTCAACATGCGGATCATGACCCGCATGGGGAAGGTCGCCCTCGACACGCTCGGCGCCTCCAGCGACTTCTGCAAGGGCCTGCACTCGCTCGGCGATCTCAGCCCCGACCGCCGCTTCATCTGCCACTTCCCGGGC
>DATKAL010000375.1:0-11256 GCA_035498135.1 Anaeromyxobacter sp. | reverse complement strand
CGCGCCAACAAGGAGCGGGCCGAGCGGCTCGCCCCGGGCGGCTTCGTCTCCCAGCAGGAGCTCCAGCAGAACGAGACCGGCCTGGCCAGCGCCGAGGCCACCCTGGCGGCGGCGCAGGCCAACGTGGGCGCCCTGGCCACCCGCCTGGGCGAGATGCGGATCGAGTCCCCCCTGGACGGCTTCGTCTCGGCGCGCAAGCTCGACCCCGGCGCCCTGGTCGGCCCCACCGCCGGCACGGGGAGCATCCTCACCGTCCAGCGGCTCGACGTCCTCCGGGTCTTCGTCCCGGTGAACGAGCGCGACGTGTCGCGCCTCCAGGTCGGGCAGGAGGCGCGGCTGGATCTGGACGCGCTGCCCGGGCGCTCCATCGCCGGCCGGGTGGTGCGCATCTCCCCCGCCTTCGATCCCGTGGCCCGGACCCTGGACGCCGAGATCCACGTCCAGAACCCCGACGGCGCCCTGCGCCCCGGGATGTACGGCCGGGCCGCCATCGTCACCGATGTCCACAAGGACGCGATGGTGGTCCCGGCGTCCGCCGTGCAGCTCTCCAACGACCGGGCCTACGTCTTCGTCCTCAAGGGCGAGAAGGTGGCCCGGACCCGCGTGCAGCTCGGGGTGGACGGCGGCGACTGGCTCGAGGTGGCCTCCGGCCTCTCCCCCGGAGACCAGATCGTCACCGCCGGGATGGACGTCCTCTCCGACGGCGTCCCGGTGCGGGCCCGCAAGGACGTGGACCCCTTCTCCGGCCGCCCGCTGGCCGCCAGCTCGAACTAGGGACGGACCCGCGCCATGTGGCTCACGCGCCTCGCGCTCAAGAACCCCGTCTTCATCCTGATGATGTCGCTCATGACGCTCGCCCTCGGGTGGGTGTCGCTGACGCGGCTCTCGGTGGACCTCTTCCCGCAGATCGACATCCCCATCATCCGGGTGGCGACCTTCTACACGGGGGCCGGGCCGATCGACATCGAGAAGTCGATCACCATGCCCATCGAGCGCGCGGTGGCCGCCTCGCCGGGCGTCGACCGGGTGGAGAGCAGCTCGAAGCAGGGGGTGTCGCTGGTCTCGGTGTGGTTCCAGTACGGGACCAACCTCGACAACGCCCAGTTCGACGTCTCCCAGCGGATCGCCCAGATCCTGAACACCCTCCCCCCCGGGATCCAGCAGCCGTTCGTCCTCAAGTTCGACATCACCAACATCCCGGTGGTGCAGATCGCGATGAGCGGCGAGGGGCTGGACGAGAAGCAGCTCTACGACCTCGGCTACAACGTGATCGAGCCCCAGCTCGAGCGGATCCCCGGGGTGGCGAGCGCCACGGTGGGCGGCGGCAAGGTCCGGGAGATCGAGGTGATGGTCCACCGCGACGCGCTGCGCGCCCGCGGCCTCGGCATCCTCGACGTGGTGAACGCGGTCCGCGGCTCGAACCTGCTCTTCCCCTCCGGCGACCTGCGGGCCGGGGTCCTCGACTACAACGTCTTCTCCAACACCTCCTTCGGCGAGGCCCGCCCCATCCGCAACGTGGTGATCCGGGCGCCCGACGCGGCCGGCACCGACCCGGTCCGGATCTCCGACGTGGCCCGGGTGGAGGACGCCACCGCCGACCAGACCGAGATCGTCCGGATCAACGGCCAGCGCGGGGTCTACTTCCGGGTGCTGAAGCAGCCGGGGGCCAACACCGTGGCGGTGGTGGACGCGGTGCAGAAGGCGGTGGACCGGCTCCGCGGCGTCCCGCCCAACGTGAAGCTCGCGATCTCCTTCGACCAGTCCTCGTACATCCGGGCGGCCATCGCCTCCCTCGAGCACGAGGCGGTCACCGGTGGCCTGCTGGCGGTGGCGGTGATCCTGCTCTTCCTGGTCTCCTTCTCCGCCACCGGGATCATCGCGGTCGCCATCCCCCTCTCGATCGTCGCCACCTTCGTGCTCCTCTACTTCACCGGCCAGACGCTCAACGTCTTCACCCTCGGCGGCCTGGCCCTCGGGGTGGGGCGCCTGGTGGACGACTCGATCGTGGAGCTGGAGAACATCCACCGCCACCTGGCCCTGGGCCAGGACCGCAAGACCGCGGTCCTGAACGCCGCCCAGGAGGTGGCCATGCCCATCTTCGTCTCCACCATCACCACCATCGTGGTCTTCTTCCCGGTGGTCTTCCTCACCGGCGTGGCCCGCAACCTGTTCATGCCGCTGGCGCTCACCATCGCCTTCGCGCTGATCATGAGCTTCTTCGTCTCCCGCACCGTCACCCCCATCCTCTGCCTCAAGTACCTCAAGGCCGAGGAGCCCGGGCACGGCGGCGGAATCGGGGCCTGGGTGACCCGGAAGTTCGCCGAGCTGGACGAGCTCTACGCCCGCTCGCTCCAGTGGGTCCTCCGCCACCGCGGGCGCGTCATCGCCGGCATCCTGGTGGCCTTCGTCGCCTCCCTCCTCCTCAAGTCGCAGATCGGGACCGAGTTCTTCCCCGACACCGACGAGAGCCAGTTCCAGATCATCTACAAGACCCCCATCGGCACGCGGGTGGAGAAGACCGAGGCGGTCACCGCACGGCTCGAGGAGACGGTGGTGAAGAGCCTCCACGAGGACCGCGCCCGCAACGGCTCGGCGGTGGTCACCACCATGATCTCCGACACCGGCCTCCCGGTGGGGCGGTCCGCGATCTTCACCAGCAACACCGGCCCGCACTCCGGCAACCTGAACGTGAACCTGGTCTCCAAGGTCCAGCGCCGGCTCTCGGACAACGACCTCGCCGACCGGGTCCGGCAGGCGATCTCCCGGGACTTCCCGGGCACGCAGGTCTACTTCTTCGTGGGCGGGATCGTGAAGCGGGTCCTCAACTTCGGCTCCCCCGCCCCGGTGGACGTCGAGATCGTCGGCTACGACCTGGAGGCGGGCGGCGCCTACGCCAAGCTGCTCCAGGACAAGCTCCGCAACCTCTCCGACAAGGACGGCCGGCCGCTCCTCACCGACCTCCAGATCTCGCGCGAGGAGAACTACCCGGAGCTCGACGTGGTGGTGGACCGGGAGAAGGCCGGCCGGCTCGGGCTCAGCGAGACCGACATCGCCCAGACCGTGCTCACCAGCCTGGCCGGCTCGAACCAGTTCTCGCCCATCCCCTACATCGACGCGAAGACCGGCAACCAGTACTACATCAACGTCCGGCTCGACGACGCGTACCGGAGCCACGTCCAGGACCTGCCGGACATCTTCGTCCGGGCGCCGGGCGGGACGGTGGTGAACCTGGCCAACATCGCGAGCGTGAAGCGCTCCGCCGGCCCGGTGCTGGTGAACCGCAAGTACCTGCAGCGGATCATCGACGTGACCGCCAACGTCGCCCCGGGCAAGGACCTGGGATCGGCCAGCGCCGCCGTCCAGAAGACCATCGACGACATGCCCCCGCCCGACGGCTTCACCGCCCAGCTCGGGGGCCAGACCGCGGCCCAGCGCGAGGCCTTCGCCGGGCTGGCCTTCGCCGCGCTGATGGCCATCGGTCTCGTCTACATGATCCTGGCCTCCCAGTTCCGCTCCCTCCTCGACCCCCTGGTGATCATGTTCTCCGTGCCGCTCGGGATCACCGGCGTGTTCGTGGCGCTCTGGGCGACCCACACCACCCTCTCCGTGAACAGCTTCATGGGGATCATCATGATGGTGGGGATCGTGGTGTCGAACGGGGTGCTCCTGGTCGACTTCGCCCGGGTGCTCCAGTCGCGCGGCGTCCCCCTGATCGAGGCCACCGTCCAGGCGGGCAAGACCCGCCTCCGCCCCATCCTCATGACCACCATCGCCACCATTGCCGGCCTGTTCCCCATGGCGCTGGGCATGGGCGAGGGCAGCGAGACCAACCTCCCGCTGGCCCGGGCGGTGATCGGCGGCCTGACCATCTCGACCTTCTTCACCCTGTTCCTCATCCCGTCGCTCTACACGCTCCTCGAGCGGTTCTCGAAGAACCAGCACCGCGAGGACGAGGACGAGGGCGGCGGCCTCCCGCAGCCCACCCCGAGCCCGCACCCATGAGATCGCTCCCGCTCTGCCTCGCCCTCCTCGCCGGCGCCGCCCCGGCCCAGGAGCCGGCCCACGCCGCGCCTCCGCCCGCCCTCCCCCGGGGTCCGCAGGCGGTGGAGCTGCCCGCCACGCCGCTCGAGGCGGTCGACTTCGACGAGGCGGTGCAGCGGGCCGCCCTCCACGCCACCCTCTCCACCATCGCCGCCGAGGAGGTCCACCGCGCCGAGGCCCTGCTGGTGGAGACGCGCTCCGGCTCCCTCCCGCTGCTCACCGCCAACGCGACCTACACCCACCTCGAGGCGGCGCGGGTGGTGGCCGGGAACGTCACCAACCCGCAGGACGCGGCCAACGGCAACGCCATCCTCTCCCTGCCCGTCCTCGCCCCCTCCCGCTGGTACCAGTGGTCCCATGCCTCGGACCAGGTGGCGGTGGCCAGGGCGAGCGGCGACGACGTCCGCCGGACGGTGACCCTCACCGCCGCCCGCGCCTACCTCGCCATCGTCGCCTCGAAGCGGGCCATCGACGTCTCCCACCGGGCGGTGGAGGTGGCGCGGGCCCACTTCGAGTTCGCCCACAACCGGCGGGCGGTGGGGGTGGGCAGCGTCCTCGACGAGGTCCGGGCCGACCAGCAGCTCTCCTCCGCCGAGGCCCAGCTCGAGGCGGCCGAGACCCTGCTGCTCCGCTCCCAGGAAGCCCTCGGCATCTCCTGCGGCGCCGACCGGCCCCTCGACGCCAAGGGCGATCCGGAGCTGGGTGGCGGACCCGCCAGCGGCGACGAGGCCCTCCGGGCCGCAGAGGTCGCCCGGACCGACGTCCTCGCCGCCCGGGCGCGCACCGACGCCGCCCGCCGCGTCACCCGCGACAGCTGGGCCGACTGGACGCCGACCGTGGTGGCCAGCGGCGAGGTCTTCGTCCAGGATCCGGCCACCGCCCTCCTGCCCAAGCAGGGGTGGCTGGTGCAGATGGTCCTCTCCTTCCCGCTCTTCGAGGGCCTCTACCGGATGGGCCAGCACGACGAGCGGGCGGCCCTGGAGGCCGAGGCGCGGGCCCAGCAGGACGGGATCACCCAGCAGGCGCGCTCCGACGTCCGCACCGCCTACGGGTCCCTGCGCCATGCGGTGGCCGCCCTCGGCCAGAGCCGGCGCGCCGCCGATCGGGCCCAGGCCGCCCTCGGCCTCGTCACCGAGGCCTACAAGGAGGGGGCGATCACCAGCCTCGACGTGATCGACGCCGACCAGCGGGCCCGGGACGCCGACGTGACCGCCGTGGTCGCCGAGGACGCGGTCCGCCAGGCGGAGCTCGACGTCCTCGCCGCCACCGGCCGGTTCCCCTAGCGCAGGTCCCGCGATCGCCCGGCGACGTCCGCGGGCCGCGGGGCATTCGAGGGCGGTACCCAAGAGCGACCGAAACCTCGGCGACTCCCGTCCTGGGAAGCGCGACCCGGGGACGTATCGGCCCGGACACGATCGTGGACTCGCCCGCCGCGGCGCCGGCCGAATTCCTCCGCGCCTGACGGGCCTTTCGCCCGCGCGCGGCCGCCCGAGGTTCACCAACCGTTGATCCCACCGTTGGGGAGGCCAGTGGACGCCGCCCGTGCTCGCGCCCCACCTTCGCCCCGAGGCGTAGCTCGACCGGCGGCGCACGGCACCGCCGGTCGATGGGGAGGGCCTCGACCCGTGAAGCGCGCGCTCCGGCATCCCGTTCCACCCGAGGGCGTCCCCTGCCACGCCGGCGCGGCCCGCCGCTGCACCGTCGGGCGGGGGCCGCCGTGAAGCTCTCCCTCCTCGTGGCCCTCCTCGCCCTGGCCGGCGGCGGTGGCCTGCTCGGGCCCGGCCCCGCCAGCCAGGGGCCGGAGGCCACCCGCCTCGCCGCCGTCCTCCTCCTCGCCGACCTCGCCCTGGGGAACGTCGGCCGCACGGTGCGCTGCGGGCCGATCCGCTCCTCGATCCGCCGTCCAGCGCGGCCGCGGTCGACGCCCTGGGCGCCGACCTCCACGCCGGCCGGATGGACGTGCTCCTCCTCCACCACGCCGACCCGCTCGGCACCCTCCCCGCCGCGGCCGGCTGGGCGGAGGCCCTGCGGCGCGTGCCCCTGGTGGTGAGCTTCGCCTCCCGCCCCGACGCGTCGAGCGCCTGGGCAGGGCTGCTCCTCCCCGACCACCACCCGCTCGAGTCGCACGGCGACGTCTCCCCTCGCCGCGGCGTGGTCGCCCTCTCCCAGCCGGTGATGACCCCGCTCCACGACACCCGGGTGGCCTCGCAGGTCTTGGCGGCGGGCGTGGCGGGGCTGTTCTGGCTCCGGGTCGGGCCCCGGCTCCCGCCCTGATCGGAGCCCGGCCAGCAAGGGGGTGTACGCCGCGGCCGGGATCTGCTCCAGTCGAAGCCGTGAGCGTCTCCTTCGACTACGACTTCATCGTGATCGGCTCCGGCTTCGGGGGCGCGGTCTCCGCCCTGCGGCTCTCGGAGAAGGGCTGGCGGGTGGGCGTCCTGGAGATGGGGAAGCGCTGGCGCCCGGAGGACTTCCCCGGCACCAACTGGAACGTCCGGAAGTACCTCTGGCTCCCCCGCCTCGCCTGCTACGGGATCCAGCAGATCACCCTCCTCAAGGACGTCCTCGTCTTCCACGGCGCCGGCGTCGGCGGCGGGAGCCTGGTCTACGCCAACACCCTGCTCACCCCGCCGGACCGCGTCTTCCAGGACCCGCGCTGGCCGACGGAGGAAGACTGGAAGGCCAAGCTGGCGCCGCACTACCGGACCGCGCGCTTCATGCTCGGGGTGACCGAGGCGCCCCGGACCTTCCCCGCCGACCAGCTCCTGCGCGAGGTGGTGGAGGAGGAGACCGGGCGCGGTCAGACCTTCGCCCGCACCACCGTGGGTGTCTACTTCGGCGAGCCCCGCCGCACCGTCCCCGACCCCTTCTTCGGCGGGGAGGGGCCGGCGCGCACCGGGTGCCACCACTGCGGCGAGTGCATGACCGGCTGCCGGCACGGGGCCAAGAACACCCTCGACCGGAACTACCTCTGGCTGGCCGAGCGGCGCGGCTGCACCATCCACCCGGAGACGCTGGTCACCGACCTCCGCCCGCTGCCCGGCGGCGGCTTCGAGCTCCAGACCGTCCGCTCCACCTCGCGCCTCCGCCGCCAGCCGCGCCTCTTCCGGGCCCGCCAGGTGGTGGTCTCGGCCAGCACCCTCGGCACGGTGAAGCTCCTCCTCCGCTGCAAGGCCCGTGGGAGCCTCCCTGCCCTCTCCGACCAGCTCGGCAACTACGTGCGGACCAACAGCGAGGCCCTCCTGGGCGTGAAGGCCCGCACCGACCAGGTCGACTACAGCGAGGGGATCGCCATCACCTCGGGGATCCACCCCGACGACGACACCCACGTCGAGATCGTCCGGTACGGGAAGGGCCACGACTTCATGGCCCTCCTCACCACCGTCCTCACCGGCGGGGGCCCGCCCTGGCCGCGCTGGCTCCGCTGGCTCGGCAACCTGGTGCGCCACCCGTTGCAGGCCGCCCGCGCCCACTGGCCCTTCGGCTTCGCCCGGCGCTCCGCCATCCTCCTGGTGATGCAGCCGGTGAGCAGCTTCCTCCGCGTGGTCCTCCGGCGCCGCCCCTGGGGGCTCTCGCTCTCGAGCCAGCTCTCCGGCGGCCCCCGCCCCCCGACCTACCTCCCGCTGGCCAACCGCCTCGCCGAGCGGCTGGCGGCGAAGATGCACGGCACGCCCCAGAGCATCCTCCCCGAGGTGCTGGTGAACACCTCCAGCACCGCCCACATCCTCGGCGGCGCCACCATGGGCCGGAGCCCGGCCGAGGGGGTCTGCGACGCGCAGGGGCGGGTCTTCGGCTACGAGGGGCTCTGGATCGCCGACGGCAGCCTGGTGCCCGCCAACCTGGGCGTGAACCCCTCGCTCACCATCACCGCCCTGGCCGAGCACGTGATGTCGAACGTGCCCGCCAATCCCGACGGCGTCCCGAAGCCCGCGCCGAGACCGCCGGGCGAGGGGGCGGCCCTGGGGTAGTGTTCGAGCCGTGGGCCGCTCGCCGCCCCCCTCTCCTCACCCCAGCCCGATCAGGTTCTCCTCGTCCCCCTCCCACTCGGCGATCCGGCCCACGCGGCGAGCCAGCTCCGGCCAGGTCCGGGCGCTGCAGCGCTCCACCTCCTTCGCCAGGAAGGCGCGCAGCCGGGCGTGGCTCCACTCGAACACCACCAGCAGGCCGCGACCGAGCACGGCTCCCTCGCGGCCGTGGCGGGCCGCCAGCCAGCGGGGGGTGACCGCGAGCAGGCCGAAGCGCTCACGTCCGCGCAGGCCGAGCGGACCGACCTCGAGCACGAGCGGGACCGCAAAGTCGTCCGGGACGGGTGGGGTCCAGCGGGCCAGGTCGGGGATCTCGTCGCTGGTGAGGGACTTGAGGCGAGCGCGCATGGGCTCAAAGGTAAGCGCGGCCGGCCCCCGCCGCCCCTCAGGTGGAGGGGCCCGGGACCGGGGCGGCGAGGAGGGCGGCGCGCCCGCGCCGGTAGGCGGCCCGCTCCCCCGGCCGGTAGTGGAGGGGGGCCTCGAGGAGCTGCGCCCCCACCTTGAGCCCTCCCCAGAGCACCGCCGGGACCCGCGGAGACCAGAGCGGCGGGACGGTCCGGAGCCCGAGCCCGGGCAGCCGCCAGAGGCTGAAGTAGGACCGCAGGTAGAGCCGGAGCATCCAGCCGTAGAAGCGGCCCATGGAGAGCCGGCTCGGCACCGCCAGGTGCGAGATGTCCCAGACCTCGTGGTGGTCGCGGTCGATGAAGACCCGCTCGCGCCACTCCTCCCAGAGCGCCGTCCCCGGCAGCGGCATGAGGGGCTGGAGGATCACGTAGTAGAGCCGGTTCCGCAGGATGTAGCGCTCCAGGGCCCGGAACTCGCGGTCGCCCCACCTCGGGTTCAGGATGAACGAGGCGTAGACGTCCACCCGCGCCTCGCGGAGCACGGCGAAGGCCTGCGCGTGGACGGCGCTCTCGGTCCGCTTCCCGTAGCCGTCGAGCTCGTCCTGGTGGAAGCTCTCCACGCCCACCACCACCGCCTTCAACCCCGCCCGGGAGAGCGCCCGGATCACCTCCGGGTGGCTGGCGATGAAATCCGAGCGGCCGTAGCAGAAGAGGCCCTTCCGGATCCCGCGGCGCCGGAGCTGGTCGTGGATCGCCCAGAGCCGCGGCTCGGAGAGGAGGAAGTCGTCGTCGACCACGTAGACCTCCGGCGCCCAGATCCGCTCCAGCTCCTCCCCGATCGACTCCGGGCTCCGGACCAGGTGGGCGCCGCCCGTGATCCGCCAGCAGTAGCAGAACGAGCAGCGGTACGGGCAGCCGAAGGACGTCTTCAGCATCGTCACCGGCCGGTGGTAGACGTAGTAGTAGCGCTCCCAGTGATGCCGGGTGAGCTCGCGCGCCGGGAAGGGGAGCGCGTCGGGGTGGGTGAAGGGCGGGACCTCGCCGCAGCGCCCCGCCGCCAGGTCGTCGCCCCGCACCGCCCCCGGGATCCCGGAGAGGTCCCGCTCGCCCCGCGCCAGCCGATCGACCACCTCCCGGAAGGCCGCCAGGCCGTCCCCCCGCACCACCAGATCCGGCGCCGCTGCGGAGAAGTCCTCCGGCAACCCGGTGGCGTGGACGCCGCCCACCACCACCACCGCCCCCGGGGCGTGGGCCCGCGCCGCCGCCACCACCGCCGCCACCTCGTTCACGGCGTTGATGTACCCGGAGGTCCCCACCAGGTCGGGGGCGAAGCGCCGGAGCGCGCCCGGCAGGTCGCGCTCCAGGATCCCGTCGAAGATCCGCACCTCGTGACCGGGGCAGGCGGCGCCCACGTACTCGAGCTCGATGGGGTCGCAGATCATGAGGTGCCGCAGGCCGATCGACTGGTGGGGCTGCGGCGGACGCACGAGCAGGATCCGGAGGCGCCTCACAGCTCCCTCCGGTAGAGCGCGTAGCGCTTGGTCGAGGGGAGCGAGAGGCCGGCCAGGATCCCGTTCATGGCGTCGTTGCCGTCGTCCACGTAGGAGAGCTCGGCGCTCCGGTACCCGAGGCCCCGGGCGGTGGCGGCCGCGTCGCGCACCAGCGCGTGGGCGACGCCCTGCCGGCGCTCGTCCGGGAGGACGGCCAGGGTGATGAACCGGGCGTGGCGGAGCCACCCGAGCCGCGCGGCCACCGCCAGGCGGACGAGCCGGAGCAGGTCAGGCTGCCCGCGGGTGCGGTGGAGGTGGACGTTCGGGTCGGGGACCACCAGGGCGAACCCGACCACCCGCCCCGCGCGCGCCGCCACCCGGACCAGGCGCGGGTCCCCGAAGCGGACGAACTGGTCCACGAGCAGCCGGGCCCCCTCGGCCGGAAGCGGCTCGAAGCCGAAGCTCCCCCGGAAGGCGGCGTTGTAGACCTCGAGCAGGGCGGCGGTGTCCGCCTCCCGGCGGCGGAGGTCGAAGCCGCGGAGGGCGAGCTCCGGCGGTGGCCGTAGATCCTTGCGGTCGGCGCGGACCGGGACCCCGTCGCGCGAGAGCTCCCAGGCGGCCGAGTGGAAGGTGCGGATGGGGACGAAGCCCAGGCGCCGCAGATGGCCTTCGGCGTGGGGCGGGTTGAAGGGCATGAGGAAGGCCGGGGGTCGATCGAACCCGTCCACCAGCAGCCCCACCTCGTCGTGGATGGAGAAGGCGAGCGGCCCCTCCACCGCCCGGCAGCCGCGCCCGCGGAGCCAGCGCTCCGCCTCGCCGAAGAGCGCGTCCACCACCGCCCGGTCGTCGAGCGCGTCGAAGAGCGCGAAGCGGCCCGCCCCGCCCGGCGGCGTCCCCGGGGGCACGAAGGCCAGGAGCCGGCCCGCCGGCCGGCCGTCTCGCTCGGCGAGCAGGAGGAGCCGCTCCGCCTCGCGCCAGATGGGCTCCTGGGCGGGATCGAGCCGGGCGAGGTGGAAGGGGAGCGGGGGGTCGTGCCAGCCGGGCACCCCGGCGTACACCGCCGGCAGGAGGACGCGCCAGGCGCGCCCGATCTCGCGTCGGTCCCGGAGCGGCCGTACGGCGATCACGCGGGTCCCCCCTCGCTCGACCGTGCCTCGGCCTCCGAGCCTAGCCGGGCGGAGCGCCCGCTGTCACGCGCCCCCCTCGCCCCGGCCTCGCGTTCTGCTACGCTGTCCACGAGGGGGGGCCCTTGACCGTCGCCGTAGCCGGCCTCGCGATCGCCGCCGCGCTCGGGCTGCTCGTCCGCGCGGGCCTGCGGCTCGGGCGCGAGACCCGCCTCCGGCGCTTCCTCGCCGCGCA
>DATKAL010000374.1:0-6614 GCA_035498135.1 Anaeromyxobacter sp. | reverse complement strand
CGGGCACCACCGGCACCACGCGAGCGGCGCCGGCGGGGCCGGCCAGGCGGGCGACGGCCAGGCCAGCGGCGGCGTCGAGTCGCTGGCCCAGATCATCCAGGCGGCGCTGCAGGACGTCGACGGCAGCACGGCGACGCCGGGTACGACGTCGTCGTCCACCTGACGCGCCATCGGCGCGCCCAGGTCAGGAACGTGGCGCGACCCCGGGGCGCCGGGCCGGGTCCGGCAGGACCGGCCCCGTCCCCGCCCCGGGGTCCGCGACCCGGCCCCTCGTGCCCATCGCCCCCCTCCGGCGTCCGCCGCGGCCGGGGCCTCAGCTCCCGAAGACCTGCTTCAGGAAGGCCATGGCCGCGGCCCAGGACTCCTTGTCCGCCTGGGCGTTGTAGGCGAGCCCCTCCATCCCGGCCTTGCCGGCGTCGGGGTTGGTGAAGCCGTGCCTCGCCCCCGGGTAGGTGACCACCTTCACGTTCGCCCCGGCGTCCTTCATCTCCTTCTCGAACCCCTCCACCTGCTCCTTGTTGATCATCGGATCGTCGGCGCCGGTGAGGACCAGGATGGGCGGCTTCACCGTCCCGGGCTGGGCCGGGCCGTGGTAGGGCTTGAGCGAGCCGTGGAAGGTGACCACCGCCGCGAGGTCCTTCCCGGCGCGGGCCATGTTGAGGGCGACCCCCCCGCCGAAGCAGTAGCCGAAGGCGGCGATCCTCGCGGGGTCGACCTGGGGCTGCTCCTGGAGCAGGCGGTAGGCGGCGTCGAACCGGGCGGTGAGCACGTCCGGATCCCTGGACGCCTCTTGCATGAACGCCATCGCGTCCTTGGGATGGGTGGGGGCGGCCACCTTGCCCTTGCCGTACATGTCGAGGGCGAAGGCCACGTACCCGACCTTGGCCAGGCGCTTCGCCTGGGCTCGGGCGTGCTCGTTGAGGCCCCACCACTCGTGGATCACCAGCACGCCCGGGCGCTTCCCCTTGACGGCGTCATCCCAGGCGAGGGACCCGCGCAGCACGGTGTCGCCCTGCTTGTACTCGATGTCCTTCATCCGGACCTTGGCCGCGGCCGAGCCGGCGATCAGGCAAGCGGATGCGGCGGAGCAGATCTTCGCGAGCGTCGATGTCACGGGGCTCCTCCTGGAGGGTCCACTCCTCCTTGCGGCCCCGGCCCCGCCGCGCAACGTCTCTCCTGGGATGGCGCGCGCCGTGGTTGCACCGCGGGCGGCCTGGCCGATCCCGCCGAAGGACGAGGGGCGGACCCACCGGTCACCCGGCCGGCGGATCCTCGGGGCCGACCAGCCGCCTCGCGCAGGCCGGGCAGATGCCGTGGGTGAAGGTGGCCTTGGTCCGGGAGGCGACGAAGGCCTCGATGCGCTCCCAGTACCCGTCGTCGTCCCGGACGCTCTTGCAGTAGGCGCAGATCGGGACGAGCCCCTCGAGCTGCTTCACCTCGCCCAGGGCCGCGGTCAGGGCGGCGTTGAGCTCCCGCTCCCGCCCCAGCGCCTCCGCCAGCGACCGCGACCGCCGGTCCGCCAGCCACCGCAGCCTGCCGACCAGCAACGCCATCGCCGGCATGGTGAGCGCCTGGACGAGCAGGCGCTGCGCGTCCTGGGGCGCGTAGCGGAAGGGCCGGCCCGGGATCGACCAGTACACCGCGGTGAAGGCGAAGGTGATCGCCACGCTGGCCAGCCCGATCGGGATCCCGCCCAGGAACGCCGAGAGGACGATCGAGAGGGCGAAGAGGAGCACCGGGTTCGGGATCCGCACCCCGATGTGCTCGAAGAGGAGCAGGAGGAGCACGAGCCCGAGCGCGCTCGCCGGGCCGGCCACCTTGCGCAGGACGCTCGCTCCGCCGGACACGCCCCACGAAACCCTCCGGGGGACCCCGGCGTCAAGGCCGGCGGCGCCTCGGCGACGGCCTCTCCCGCCACGCGCGGGCGAGCCCCGACCGAGGGTACGGGCTCGCCGATCCCCGGCGCGGCGGCTCCGGAGCCCGAGGCCGGTTTGGGCTCCGACCCACTCGTGAAGGGCGGCGCCCGGACGCGTGGAGCGCGCCGCGGTTAGAAGAGGCGCGCTGCCTCGCCCCGCGCCCCTGTGGGCAGGGGTGAAGAGATGCGCGCGGACCTCCTCCAGCTCGCCGCCACCCTCGCCGCCCGCGGCGAGCCGTTCGTCTTCGCCGTGGTGGTGCGCCGGGAGCCTGCCAGCTCCGCCCAGCCCGGCAACGTCGCCCTGGTGACCGCCGCCGGGATCGCCCACGGCTGGCTGGGCGGCAGCTGCATCCAGCCGACGGTGGAGCGCGAGGCCCGGCTGGCGCTCGCCGAGGGGAAGCCCAGGCTCATCTCGCTCTCGCCTGCGCCCGATCAGGACCGGCGGCCCGGGGTGGTCGTCCACTCCATGACCTGCCACAGCGGAGGGACGGTGGACATCTACCTCGAGCCGGTCCGCCCCTCGCCGCGCCTCCTGGTCTTCGGCGCCGCCCCGACCGCGCGGGCCCTGTGCAGCCTGGGCAAGGCGATGGGGTACGCGGTGGACGTGATCGATCCGGAGGCGGGGCGCGCCGCCTTCCCGGCCGCGGACCGGATCCTCCCCGGGCTGCCGGCCGAGGACCCGCTCACCCAGCCGCGGACCAGGGCCGCCGAGGTGTTCGCGGTGGTCGCCACCATGGGGCAGCGGGACGACGAGGCGCTCCTCGCCGCCCTCGCCCTGGCGCCCGCCTACCTGGGGGTGATCGCCAGCCGCCGGCGCTACGGGGAGATGCGCGACCTGGTGGCCGGGCGAGCGGCCTCGCCGGGCGCGCTGGAGCGGGTGCGGAACCCGGCCGGCCTCGACCTCGGGGCGAAGTTCCCCGAGGAGATCGCGCTCAGCGTCCTCGCCGAGATCGTGCAGCTACAGCGAAGCGCCGGGAAGGCGGCCGGCCCGGCGGTGGCGGAGGAGGAGGCGACCGCCCTCGACCCCATCTGCGGGATGACCGTGGTGGTGGCCCGGGCGCGGCACCTCGCCGAGCACGCCGGGCGCACCTTCTACTTCTGCAACGCGCGCTGCCGGGAGCGCTTCCTCGCCGCCCCGGAGCGCTGGGCGGCCGGCGCCACCGCGAGGGCGGCGCCGTGAGCCCGGAGATCCGCGCCATGCACGAGGCGCTGGAGCGCCACGGCTACGTGGCCGACCCGGCGATCGCCACGGCGCTCTTCCTCGCCACCGCCCTCGGGAAGCCCCTCCTCGTCGAGGGCGACGCGGGGGTGGGGAAGACCGAGACCGCCAAGGTGCTCGCCCGGCTGCTCGGGACCGAGCTCATCCGCCTCCAGTGCTACGAGGGGCTCGACGCCTCCACCGCCCTGTACGAGTGGAACTACCCGCGCCAGATGCTGCGCGTGCGCCTCTCCGAGCGGGAGGGGGCGGCGGCGGCCGAGACCGAGGCGACGATCTTCGGCCGCGAGTACCTCCTCGAGCGGCCGCTCCTGCGGGCCATCACCCGCCGGGAGGGGGCGCCGGTCCTCCTCGTCGACGAGGTGGACCGCGCCGACGACGCCTTCGAGGCCTTCCTCCTCGAGCTGCTCTCCGACTTCCAGGTGACCATCCCGGAGCTGGGGACCCTCCGCGCGGAGCACGTCCCCCACGTGATCCTGACCTCGAACCGCACCCGCGAGATCGGCGACGCGCTTCGCCGCCGCTGCCTCTACCTCTACATCGAGCACCCCGAGCTGGAGAAGGAGGTGCGGATCATCCGGCGCCGCGTCCCGGAGGCGTCGCCCGTCCTGGCCGGGGAGATCGGCCGTTTCGTGCAGGCCCTCCGCCGCCGCCGGCTGGCCAAGGTGCCGGGGGTGGCGGAGACCATCGACTGGGCGCAGGCCCTCACCCGGCTCGGCAGCGAGCGGCTCGACGCCGAGACCGTCGCCGACACCCTCGGCTGCCTCCTCAAGGACCGGCAGGACCTGGCGGACCTGGCCGGGCGCGCGCTCTCGCCGCTGACGG
Organism: Anaeromyxobacter sp.; assembly: GCA_035498135.1. Taxonomy (GTDB): domain Bacteria; phylum Myxococcota; class Myxococcia; order Myxococcales; family Anaeromyxobacteraceae; genus Anaeromyxobacter. The sequence goes on along the minus strand of DATKAL010000374.1, from coordinate 2,658 downwards.
ACGAGGCGCGGGAGGGCGCGGCCCCGTGAGCGGCCAGGCCCTGGCCTCGGCGATGGCCCGGCTCGGCCGGACCCTGCGCGGGCAGGGGATCCCGGTCGAGCTCGGCGACGAGATCGACGCCGCCCGGGCCCTCGCCCGCCTCTCGGACCCGGACCGGGAGGAGGCCCGGCGGGCGCTCCGGATCGCCCTCAAGCTCCGCCCGGACGCCTGGGCGCGGCTCGACGCGATCCTGGAGGCCCTCTGGCCCGATCCGGCGGCGGCCGCGAACCCGGCCGCGGACCGGCCGACCGCCTCGATCGACGGGAGGCGCCCCGGCCGCGCCGGCGGCGAGCGGCGCCGCGCCCGCTCCGCCGACGGCGGCGGGGAGGCGGGCACCCCGGCCGACGGCGCCCTCCCCGGCTACAGCCCGGCCGCCCTCCTCCGCCACCGGCCCTTCGAGGCGTGCAGCGCCGACGACCTGGCGGCCATGGAGGAGGTCCTGACGCGGCTCGCCGCGCGGCTGGCGACGCGCCCGAGCCGCCGCCTGGTCCCGGCCCGCGGCCGGGGCGTGCCCGACCTCCGCCGGAGCCTGCGCCGCGCGGTGGCCACCGGCGGCGAGCTCCTCTCGCTCGCCCGGCGCGCCCGGGCCGTCGAGGTGCCGCGCCTGGTCTTCCTCTGCGACACGAGCGGCTCGATGGACGCCCATGCCCGCTTCCTGCTCGCCTTCGTCCTCTGCCTCCGGCGGGCCGCGCGCTCGACCGAGGTCTTCGCCTTCAACACCGAGCTGGTGCGCCTCACGCCCTGGCTCGCCGCCGGGGCGCTCGCCGGGGCCCTGGAGCGCCTGGCGGCCTCGGTGCCCGACTGGTCCGGCGGCACGCGGATCGGGGACTGCCTGGCCCGCTTCGTGGCCGAGGAGCTCCACCGGGTCGACGCCCGGACGGTGGTGGTGATCCTGAGCGACGGGCTGGACCGCGGCGAGCCGGAGACGCTGGCCGCCGCCATGCGGGCGATCCAGGCCCGCGCCCGCAAGGTGGTCTGGCTCAACCCCCTCCTCGGCGACCCGCGCTACGCGCCGACCGCGCGCGGGATGGAGGCCGCCCTGCCCTTCGTCGACGAGTTCCTCCCCGCCCACGACCTCGCGTCGCTGGAGGACCTCCTCCCCCGCCTCTCGGCCTGAGAAAGGAGCCGCCATGTTCCCACCCTCGTTCGACTACCACGCCCCGAAGACGCTCGCCGAGGCGGTGGCCCTGCTGGCGCGCTACGGCGAAGAGGCCAAGGTGCTCTCCGGCGGGCAGAGCCTCCTGCCCCTCCTGAAGCTCCGCCTCGGCCAGCCGGCGCACCTGGTGGACATCGGGAGGATCCCCGGCCTCGAGTACGTGGAGGAGCGGGACGGCGTGCTGGCGATCGGCGGCCGGACCCGCGAGGCGGCGCTGGAGCGCTCCGAGGTGGTCCGCGCCCGCTACCCGATCCTGGCCGACACCGCCGCGGTGATCGCCGACCCCATCGTCCGGAACCTCGCCACCGTGGGCGGGAACCTGGCCCACGGCGACCCGGCCAACGACCACCCGGCCACGATGATCGCCCTGGGGGCGCGCGTGGTCGTCGCCGGCCCCAAGGGGACGCGCGAGATCCCGGTGGCGAGCTTCTTCACCGGCCTCTTCACCACCGCCCTGGCGCAGGACGAGGTCCTGACCGAGATCCGGGTCCCGGGCCCGCCGCCGCGGAGCGGGGGCGCGTACCTGAAGCTGGAGCGGAAGGTGGGCGACTTCGCCACCGCCGCGGCCGCGGTCCAGCTCACCCTGGGCGCCGGGGGAGCGGTGGAGCGGGCGGGGATCGCGCTCACCAACGCCGGGCCCACCCCGGTCCGGGCGGAGGAGGCGGAGCGCTGGCTCGCCGGGAAGAAGCTGGACGAGAAGACGGTCGCCGAGGCGGCGCGGCTCGCGGCCAAGGCGACGAGCCCCACCGAGGATCGGCGCGGCACGGTCGAGTACAAGCGGGAGATGGCGCGGGTGCTCACCGCCCGCGCCCTGCGCAAGGCCGCCGAGCGGGCGGCGGGAGGTCGGTAGCCATGGCCCTGCACCGGATCCGGGTCGGCGTGAACGGCACCCCCAGGGAGGCGGAGGTCGAGTCGCGGCTCCTCCTCGTCCACCTCCTGCGCGACGTGCTCCGCCTCACCGGGACGCACGTCGGCTGCGACACCACCCACTGCGGCGCCTGCACGGTCCTGCTCGACGGCGTGCCGGTGAAGTCGTGCACCGTGCTGGCGGTGCAGGCGGACGGCCGGGAGGTGATGACCGTGGAGGGGCTGGAGAAGGACGGGAAGCTCCACCCGGTCCAGGAGGGCTTCTGGGAGATGCACGGGCTGCAGTGCGGCTACTGCACGCCGGGGATGATGATGACCTCCTACGCCCTCCTCCAGCGGAACCGGAGCCCCTCCGAGCCGGAGATCCGCCAGGCGATCTCGGGGAACCTCTGCCGGTGCACCGGCTACGTCAACATCGTCAAGGCCGTGCAGTACGCGGCGGACAAGCTTCGCAAGGAGTGAGCCATGGCCCCTCGAACCTCACCCGAGATCTCCGGGATGGGACACTCCATGAAGCGCAAGGAGGACCCGCGCTTCATCCGCGGCCAGGGGCGGTACGTGGACGACGTCCAGCTGCCGGGGATGGTCTACCTGGA
>DATKAL010000373.1:0-3596 GCA_035498135.1 Anaeromyxobacter sp. | reverse complement strand
CGCTACGCGCTCAAGCTCGGGGTCATCCGCGTGGAGAGCTGAGGCGCCTCAGGGCGGCCGCCGGTTCCCGTGATGCACCCCCATCTCGAGGGTCACATCGGGTGGCGGGCCGAATCACGCCTTCCTCTTCTCGCTGATCTCCTTCTCCAGCTTCTCGAGCTCCGGCGTGGCCGCGCCCTCGGCGCCGGCCTTCTTCTCCTCGCCCGGCTTGCCGGTCAGGTGCGCCTCGCCCGGGGCCCAGCCCGGGGTGACGGTGGCGGCCAGGTCGGCGGCGGTCGCCTTCACGCCGCCGGTGAAGCGCTTCACGACGGCGTAGGCCACCATCCCGAAGCCGATGAAGGGGAGGAAGACCAGGAACATGGCCCCCATCAGCGGGACCACCACGAAGAGGAGAGGGAAGGGGAGCTTCACGTAGGCCGCGCCTTCCGCCGGCAGCCGCCCACCCTCGGTGGGGACGACCTCGACCGACCAGGACCGCGGGTTCCAGTAGTAGCCGCCGTTCACCTTCATGCCGCCCGTGTACTTCGTCATGACATCCTCCCGATTCCCTGCGAAGCGTGGATTGCCGGTCGATTGCTGCGGGGACCGCTAGCTCTGGCGCCGCTTCTGCTCGATCTCCTTCTCGAGCGCGTCGAGCTTGGCGTCCCCGGCGATGGGCCCCTTCTCCTCGGTCCCGGCGCTCTCGGGCGACTTGCCGGTGAAGTGCGCCTCACCGGGCTGCCAGCCGGGGGTCATGGTGGCCGCCAGGTCCGCCGCCGAGCCGTGGAAGGCGCGGACGATGGGGGCGGTGATCGCCTTGAAGGTCATGATGAAGCCGATCACCGGCATGAACATGAGGAAGGTCGCGCCGAGGATGGGCACCAGCGCCAGGGCCGCCACCGTCGGGACCTTGATCCACTCGCCCTCGCCCGCCGGGAGCCGCTCTCCGTCCTTCGCCACCGGCTCGACCGCCCACCGCTTCAGGTTGAGGTAGTAGCCGCTCTGCACCGCGCTGCCGCTCTTCATCGTGTTGGCCATGTCCAGCTCCTTTCTGGATGACAATCTCGCGCTTTCCGCGAGCAATCGAAATTGGGCCGATGCCCGAGCGAGGCGGGAAAGAGTCCGGGTCGCCCGGGCGCCGGGCGCCCGAGTCCGGGCCCCGCACCGTCCCGAGCGGAGGCGAGTCCGGCGCCGGGGTCCGGGGGGGCCGCCCGCCGGACGGGGGGCGCGATCGGCGCCCGATCGCCCGGGCGAGGACACCGGAGGCGGGCATCGGGTGATCGCCCGAGGCCAGATGGTCCAGCTCCGGAGCCGCGGGACCGCACCCCCGTTCCCTCGCCGCAGCGCTCCCGACGGACCACCGGAGGACGCCGCGGGACGGGTCTCCGGATGATCCAGGTCATGGAGTGGTCGAGTCCGTTTTGACGCTGGGTCGGTGCGGATCGCCAGGTTTGGCTGGGCGAAAATCCCCGGGGTTGGGGCATTTGCCCCGATGCGTCCCTGAAGCCTGGGACGCGATCCCAGGGTGCGTACATATGGCATCCTGTGATTCTGCGCGAATGGGCGCACTCCCCTCGGCGGGCGGGGGCCGCGAGGGGGGCGCGCACCTTGCAGTCCGCCCGCGCATGACGCCCAGGACAGTCGTGTATGCAGTTGCGGCGCTGGTGGTGTGTCCGCCCCCGGCGCTCGCGGCCGGGGGAGGCGCGAGCCCCGTCGTCTCGGTGGAGGCGCCGGCGACGGCCGCGCTCGGCGCGGCGACCGGCGTCGTGTGCGCCGCCTCGGATGCCGAGGGCGTCGCCCAGCTCAAGCTCACCGCCGTCGGCCCGGACGGTGCGGCCACGGTCCTGGTGGTCGCCGCCGGCGTCACGGCCACCTCGGCGCTCTGGACGCCGGCCGCCTCCGGCGCCAGCACCATCCGCTGCGACGAGGTCTCGCTCTCGGGCGCGACCGGCGCGGCCAGCCGGACCGTGATCGTCGGCGGGACCTCGGCCGGCCCGGTCGTCTCCGCCCTCTCGGCCCCTGGCTCCGCGGTGCTGGCGGGCAAGGCCGTGTCGCTCTCCGCCACCGCCCAGAACCCCGCCGGCGGCCCGCTCGCCTACGGCTGGACCGCCTCGGGCGGCCAGCTCAGCCCGGGCGCCGGGGCGTTCGCCACCTGGACCGCGCCCGCCGTCGCCGGGACGTACACCGTGACCGTCACCGCCACCGACGCGGCGGGGCGCTCCGCCTCCCTGAGCGCCAGCATCGCCGTGGTCGTCAGCGTCTACCAGGCCGCGCTCCCCGTGCAGATCGTCGGGCCGCGGAAGATCGCCGCCACCCCGGACGGCACGCTGTTCGTGGCCGACAAGCGGGGCCAGCTCCACCGCCTCACCAAGCGGGGCGAGCGGATGTCCACCTCGCTCACCGGCGTCACCTCGGTCGCCGCCGGACCGGGCATGGTCTTCGCGGGCCTGGCCGAGGGGGCGGTCCTCCGCATCGACACGACCTCGGGCCGGGTGGTGGGCCGCATGGACCTGGGCACCATGGAGGGGCCGGCGGGGATGGCGTACGACGCCGTCCGCGGCAAGCTCTGGCTGGCCTTCGCCTCGGGCTCGCTCCAGGCGCGCACCCTCGACGGCGCGCAGGTGAACCTGCTCGCGACGGCCGGGCCGAACGCCCTCCGGCGGCTCATCGACGTGGCCGTCGACCCGGGCGGCATCGTCTGGGTGGCGCAGGACCGGACGGACACCACTGGCACGATCTTCGCCTTCAACGCCGACACCGGCGCCTACCTCCGCTCGGTGGGCGGTCCCGCCAGCCCCGTGCGCGTCTCCGGCGGCCTGGTGGTCGGCCCCGGCGGCAAGCTCAACGTCTCCGACCTCTACTCGGGCAACGTCCTCGTCCTCGGGCCGGACGGCACCGTCCTCGGCAGCCTGGGCTCCTACGGCGCGGCCCCCGGCCAGCTCCGGCAGCCGGCGGGGATGGCCTTCATGGCCAACGGCGACCTCCTCGTCGCGAACATGGACGCGAACCGGCTGGAGCGCTTCGGCTCGGGCGCCGCCCTCCCGACCTGCCCGGGCGACACCGACTGCGACGGCCTGCCGGACGCCTGGGAGATCGCCAACGGGCTCGACCCGCGCGATCCGACGGACGCCCTCGCCGACCCCGACGGCGACGGCCTCAACAACCTCCAGGAGTACGCGCTCGGGACCAACCCGCGCTCGAAGGACACGGACGGCGACGGCGTCGGCGACTACCAGGAGGCGCTGGCGGGGACCGATCCGACCAACCCGGACGACAACCGGCCCACGCTGATCGCGAGCGCGGCCTCGCCGGTGGACCCCGGCCTGGTGCGCCTCAACGCGGTGGTGTCCGCGGCCAAGGGCGGCTCGACCGCCTGCGCCACCACCTGGAACCAGGTGGCCGGGCCGCAGGTGGCCCTCGCCAGCGCGAGCGGGGCGGCGCCGACGTTCGTGGCCCGCGCCGCCGCCACCTACCAGTTCCGCGCCACCGCCAGCTGCGGCGGCGTCGCCAGCCTCGCCCAGACCGTGAGCGTGGACGTGCGGAACGTGGCGCCCCGCGCCGACGCCGGCGGCGTGCAGGTGGTGCGGGCCGGCGGGGCGGTCGACCTCGCCGCCGGC
>DATKAL010000372.1:0-13156 GCA_035498135.1 Anaeromyxobacter sp. | reverse complement strand
TCGGCCGGCGCGGGAGGATCCTGGGGCGTGAGGCCGCTCGAGTCGCCCGGCTCCGCCGAGGCGTCGCTCGGGTCGGGGGTCGCGCCCGGGCCGGCCGGCGCCTGGAACTCGGCCGGCTCGGTGGTGAGCGCGCAGCTGTCGCTCCAGGTCGTCCCGGCCGTGCCCGCGACCTGGGTGCCGACCGCGTCCCGCCAGGCGGCCGCGGTCCCGCCGAGGCAGGCGAAGGGCGTCTGCGAGCGGGGGCAGAGGAACCACTCCTTGAACTTGGGGGTGGTGGCGGCGGCCGCGTAGCAGGAGCGGCTGAAGTAGTACGCCGGGGTGGTGCCGTCCGGCATGTTCGGCACGTCGCCGTTCAGGCCGCTCGCGTCGGTGAAGTTGGTGACCACGGAGAAGGCGCGGCCGCCGAGCAGCGGGTTGTAGACCAGGTGGGCGAGGCCGAGCTCGTCCGGGTTCGGGTTCGAGCCGGCCACCAGGTCCTTGATCCCGGCCACGCGGACCCGGGAGGTGCCGGCGGCGGTCTTGAAGCCGCGGAAGGCCACCGTGGCGGGCGGGTTCGTGCCCATGGTGAAGCCGACCAGCTTGAAGACCAGGCTCTTCGCGATCGGGCCGTTGGCGAAGCCGGCCAGGAAGTACCCGTGGCCGCCGAAGTCGGTCGAGCTCGGCACCGCCGCGCGGAGGTTCTCGAGGTTCACCGCCAGCTGGCCGACGCCGCGCCGGTCCATCACGCCGCGGGCCATCCAGCCGACCATCACCGGCTTCGGGGTGCCGGCCGCGTCGACGCTGAGGAGGAAGCCGAACGCCAGCGGGTAACGCTTGACGGTGAGGGTGAAGGTGGCGAGGTCCCCGGCCGGGCAGGGGGTGGTCTCGACCACGCACCTCTGGGCCGGGCCGTAGACCTTCACGTCCCCGGGCTGGGGCGTCCCGCCGGTGGCGGCGGCCGCCTCGACCTGGCCGAACACCGCCTTGATCGCCTGGTTCACGTCCTTGATCTTGGCCTGGGCGTCGGCGAGGTCGTCGTCGGTGGTCGGGGTGGGATCGCCGCCGGGGACGGCGATGGCGGCGGTCGCGACGCCCTCGGCCGGGACGTCGGCGACCAGGCCTTCCTGGGCGGTGCCCTTGATCTCGAGGGTGAGCCCCTGGGCGTCGGGCACGGACTGCAGATAGGTGTCGGGGCTGCTGGACTTGCCGCAGGCGGCGAGGAGGAGCGTGGCCGCAGCCAGCGTGAGGAGGTGTCGCATCGGGGTCTCCGTGTCGGGGCTGGGGATCGGTCGGTTCGCCCCTCGCCCTCTCCAACACGGGCAGCCCCTCCGGGTTGCGGACCGGGGCGGAGGTGAAAAAGCCGTGTGGAGGAGCGCACCTTGACGGTGGCGGCCGATGTCGTAGAAACTGACCCTTCCATGTTCGAACGGGAGACAGCGGCTCGGCCGGGCGCGCGGCGCGCCGGGCGCGGTGAAGCATTCCCGAAGGACGCCAAGGCTTGAAGATGAGCGAGACGGGCTACCCCCAGCGGCAGGGGCTCTACGATCCCCAGTACGAGAAGGATGCTTGCGGCTTCGGCTTCGTCACCGACCTGAAGGGCCGGCCGTCGCACGACATCGTCGAGAAGGCGCTCACCGTGCTCGTGAACCTCGAGCACCGGGGCGCGGTGGGCGCCGAGAAGAACACCGGCGACGGGGCGGGGATCCTGCTCCAGACTCCGCACGCCTTCCTGGCCGCCGAGGCGGAGCGCCTGGGGGTGAAGCTGCCCCGGCCGGGCGAGTACGCGGTGGGCATGGTGTTCCTCCCCCCCGGCGAGCAGGGGCGCGAGGCCTGCGTCCGGATCTTCGAGCAGGTGGTGAAGGAGGAGGGCCAGCAGGTCCTCGGCTGGCGGGACGTCCCCTCGGACAACGCCACCCTCGGCCCGACCGCGAAGGCGAGCCAGCCCGTCGTCCGGCAGATCTTCGTCGGGCGCGGGCCCGGCTGCCCGGACGAGGCGGCCTTCGAGCGCAAGCTCTACGTGATCCGCCGCCTGGTGGAGAAGAAGGTCTCGCGCTCTGCCATCCCCGGCCGGACCCACTTCTACGTCCCCTCGCTCTCCTGGAAGACCGTCGTCTACAAGGGGATGCTCAACGCCGGCCAGCTGCGGGAGTTCTACCTCGACCTCTCCCGGCCCGAGGTGGTCTCGGGCCTGGCGATGGTCCACTCGCGCTTCTCGACCAACACCTTCCCCTCCTGGTCGCGCGCCCACCCCTACCGCTACATCTCGCACAACGGCGAGATCAACACGCTGCGGGGCAACATCAACTGGATGCACGCGCGTCAGTCGATGATGCGCTCGCGCCTCTTCGGCGAGGACGTCCAGAAGATCCTCACCGTGGTCGACACCGAGGGCTCCGACTCCGCGATGTTCGACAACGTGCTCGAGCTGCTCACGCTCTCGGGCCGCGAGCTGGCGCACGCCATCATGATGATGGTGCCCGAGCCCTGGACCCGGCACGAGTCGATGAGCCCGACCAAGCGGGCCTTCTACGAGTTCCACTCCTGCTTGATGGAGCCCTGGGACGGCCCGGCCTCGATCGCCTTCACCGACGGCGTGCGGGTGGGCGCGGTGCTGGACCGGAACGGCCTGCGCCCCTCGCGCTACTACGTCACCAAGGACGACCTGGTGGTGATGGCCTCCGAGGTGGGGGTGCTCGACATCCCGCCCGAGCGGATCCTGAAGAAGGGCCGGCTCCAGCCGGGCCGCATCTTCCTGGTGGACACGCGGGAGGGGCGGATCGTCGACGACGACGAGCTCAAGGAGCGGATCGCCCGCGAGAAGCCCTACGCGGAGTGGCTCAAGGAGTACACCGTCCGGCTCGACGAGCTCCCCAAGCCGGCCCGGGTGATCGAGCCCGATCACGAGACCGTGCTCCGGCGGCAGGAGGTCTTCGGCTACACCGCCGAGGACGTGAAGATGCTCATCACCCCCATGGCCACCGAGGGCACCGAGCCCATCGGGTCGATGGGGAACGACGCCCCGCTGGCGGTCCTCTCCGAGAAGCCGCAGCCGCTCTTCGGCTACTTCAAGCAGCTCTTCGCGCAGGTCACCAACCCGCCGGTGGACGCGATCCGCGAGGAGATCATCATGGCGGTGGAGACCGCCGTCGGCCCGGAGGGGAACCTCCTCGAGCCCGCGGCGGAGAGCGCCCGCCAGCTCTCCCTCCCCACCCCGGTGGTGCGCAACGAGGAGCTGGAGAAGCTCCGCGGCCTCGACGGCGGCGCGGCGTCCAAGGGGCTCAAGGCCATCACCCTGCCCATCCTCTTCCGCGCCAAGGACGGCGGGGCGGGGCTGCGCAAGGCCCTGGAGGATCTCCGCTGGAAGACCTCGGAGTGCATCTCCGAGGGGTACAACATCATCATCCTCTCCGATCGCGGCCACGACGCCGAGGACGCGCCCATCCCCTCCCTGCTGGCGGTCTCGGCGGTCCACCACCACCTGATCCGGGAAGGGACCCGGACCCGGATCGGCCTGGTGCTCGAGTCGGGGGAGCCGCGCGAGGTGCACCACTTCGCGCTCGTGGTGGGCTACGGCGCCTCGGCGGTGAACCCCTACCTGGCCTTCGAGACCATCCACGACCAGGTGAAGCAGGGGCTCATCCCCGGTCCGGCCTACGAGGCGGAGAAGAAGTACGTGAAGGCGGTGAACAAGGGGATCGTGAAGGTGATCTCGAAGATGGGGATCTCCACGATCCAGAGCTACCACGGTGCCCAGGTCTTCGAGGCGATCGGGCTCAACCAGGACTTCATCGACGAGTACTTCACCTGGACCGCCACCCGCGTGGGCGGGGTGGGAATCGACGTGGTGGCGCGCGAGGCGCGGATGCGCAACGACCGCGGCTTCCCGCCCAAGCGCCCCATCTTCCACACCAGCCTCCCCGCCGGCGGCCAGTACAAGTACCGGGCGGGCGGCGAGCACCACCTCTTCAACCCCGAGACCATCCACCGGCTGCAGTACGCCTGCCGGACCGGCGACTACAAGCTCTTCAAGGAGTACTCGGCCCTGGTCGACAACCAGAGCCGGAGCCTGTGCACCCTGCGCGGCCTGATGGACCTGGTGAAGGGGCCGAAGCCGGTGCCCCTCGACGAGGTGGAGCCGGTCGAGTCGATCATGCGCCGCTTCAAGACCGGCGCCATGAGCTACGGCTCGATCTCCAAGGAGGCCCACGAGGCCCTCGCCGTGGCCATGAACCGGATCGGGGGCAAGTCCAACACGGGCGAGGGCGGCGAGGACCCGGAGCGGTACGAGCCGCTGGCCAACGGCGACTCGAAGAACTCGGCCATCAAGCAGGTGGCCTCCGGCCGCTTCGGCGTCACCAGCCAGTACCTGGTGAAGGCCCGCGAGCTGCAGATCAAGATGGCCCAGGGGGCCAAGCCGGGCGAGGGCGGCCAGCTCCCCGGCTCCAAGGTCTACCCCTGGATCGCGCGCGTCCGGCACGCCACCCCCGGCGTCGGGCTCATCAGCCCGCCGCCCCACCACGACATCTACTCGATCGAGGACCTGGCCCAGCTCATCCACGACCTGAAGAACGCCAACCACCGGGCCCGGATCTCGGTCAAGCTGGTGGCCGAGGTCGGGGTGGGTACCATCGCCGCGGGCGTCGCCAAGGCCCACGCCGACGTGGTGCTGATCTCCGGCCACGACGGCGGGACCGGGGCCTCCCCGCTCACCTCGATCAAGCACGCGGGCATCCCCTGGGAGCTGGGGCTCGCCGAGACGCACCAGGTCCTGGTGATGAACGACCTGCGCTCCCGGATCGTGGTGGAGGTGGACGGCCAGCTCAAGACCGGCCGCGACGTGGTGATCGGGGCGCTGCTCGGGGCGGAGGAGTTCGGCTTCGCCACCGCGCCGCTGGTGGTGCTGGGCTGCATCATGATGCGGGCCTGCCACCTCAACACCTGCCCGGTGGGCGTCGCCACCCAGGACCCGAAGCTCCGCGCCAAGTTCACCGGCGATCCCGCCCACGTCGTGAGCTTCATGCGCTTCATCGCCCAGGAGGTCCGGGAGTACATGGCCGAGCTCGGCTACCGGACCATCGACGAGATGGTGGGCCGCTCGGAGCGGATCGAGATGCGCCGGGCGGTGGAGCATTGGAAGGCCCGGAACCTCGACTTCAGCCGGATCCTCTTCAAGCCCACCGTCCCCAAGCACTACGGGCGGACCTGCCAGATCCCGCAGGACCACGGGCTCGACAAGACCCTCGACGCCACCACCCTGCTCGAGCTGGTCCGGCCGGCGCTGGAGGAGCGGAAGCCGGTCAAGGCCACCCTCCCCATCCGCAACACGAACCGGGTGGTGGGCACCATGGTCGGCTCCGAGCTGACCCGCCGCCACGGGGCGGCCGGACTGCCCGAGGACACCATCCACCTCCACTTCCAGGGCTCGGCCGGCCAGTCGTTCGGCGCCTTCGCCCCCCGGGGGCTCACCCTGGTGCTGGAGGGCGACTCGAACGACTACGTGGGGAAGGGGCTCTCCGGCGGCAAGATCGTGGTCTTCCCGCCGCGCGAGGCCACCTTCGTCCCGGAGGAGAACATCATCGTCGGCAACGTGGCCTTCTACGGGGCCACCGGCGGCGAGGCCTTCGTCCGCGGGCTGGCGGGCGAGCGGTTCTGCGTCCGCAACTCCGGCCTCACCGCGGTGGTCGAGGGGGTGGGCGACCACGGCTGCGAGTACATGACCGGCGGCAAGGTGGTGGTGCTCGGCCCCACCGGCCGGAACTTCGCGGCCGGAATGTCCGGCGGCGTCGCCTACGTGCTCGACGGGGACGGCCAGTTCGCCGCGCGCTGCAACAAGCAGATGGTGGCGCTCTCCCGGGTCGAGGACCCGTCGGAGCTGGCCCAGGTGCGGGCCCTGGTGGAGCGCCACGCCGCCTACACCGAGAGCGCCCACGCGCGGCGCCTGCTCGATCGCTGGGCGGAGACCGCCGGCAAGCTGGTGCGGGTGATGCCCAACGACTACCGGCGGGTCCTCGAGGCGCAGGCGAGGATGCGCGAGAAGGGGCTGCCGCCCGACCAGGCGGAGATGGCGGCCTTCGAGCTGAACGCGCACGACGAGGCGCGGGTCGGCGGCAACTAGGGAACCACCACATGGGCAAGCCGACGGGATTCATGGAGTACGCGCGGGAGCCGAAGCACGACCGGCCCCCGCTGGAGCGGATCAAGGACTGGAGCGAGTCGCACCCGCCCTACGCCGAGGACACCCTCCGCGCCCAGGGCGCCCGGTGCATGGACTGCGGGATCCCCTTCTGCCACACGGGCAAGCTCATCGCCGGGATGGCCTCCGGCTGCCCGGTCAACAACCTCATCCCGGAGTGGAACGACCTCGTCTACCGCGGGCAGTGGGAGGAGGCGTACATCCGCCTCGCCAAGACCAACAACTTCCCCGAGTTCACCGGGCGCGTCTGTCCCGCCCCCTGCGAGGGGAGCTGCACCCTCGGGATCAACGAGCCCCCGGTCACCATCAAGATGATCGAGTGCGAGATCGTCGACCGGGCCTTCGAGAAGGGCTGGGCCCGGCCCCAGCCGCCCTCGGTCCGGACCGGGAAGCGGGTGGCGATCGTGGGCTCCGGTCCGGCCGGCCTGGCCGCCGCCCAGCAGCTCAACCGCGCCGGGCACGTGGTGACGGTCTTCGAGCGCGCCGACCGGATCGGCGGCCTGCTGATGTACGGCATCCCCAACATGAAGCTGGACAAGCGGCTGGTTGAGCGGCGCGTCCGGCTGATGGCCGACGAGGGGATCCGGTTCGTCACCCAGACCGAGATCGGCAAGCACGTCCCGGCCGAGCGGCTGGTGAAGGACTACGAGGCGGTGGTGCTCTGCGGCGGGGCCACCCAGGCCCGCGACCTCCCGGTGGAGGGCCGGCAGCTCACCGGCATCCACCTGGCGATGGAGTTCCTCCACGCGAACACCAAGTCGCTCCTCGACTCGGGCCACCAGGACGGGAAGTACATCTCCGCCCGCGGGCGGCAGGTGGTGGTGATCGGCGGCGGGGACACCGGGACCGACTGCGTCGGCACCTCGATCCGGCACGGGGCGAAGAGCGTCACCCAGCTCGAGATCCTGCCGCGGCCGCCCGACACCCGGGCCGCCGACAACCCGTGGCCGCAGTGGCCCAAGGTGCTCAAGACCGACTACGGGCAGGAGGAGGCGGCCGCCCTCTGGGGGGCCGACCCGCGCCAGTTCCAGGTCCTCACGAAGCGCTTCGTGGGCGACCCCCAGGGTCGGGTGAAGGAGCTGCACCTCGTCCAGGTGGAGTGGGCCAAGGGGCCGGACGGCCGCTTCGGCCCGCGCGAGCTGCCCGGGACCGAGCGCGTCCTCCCCGCCGACCTGGTCCTGCTCGCCCTCGGCTTCGTCGGCCCGGAGAAGCCGCTGGTGCAGCAGCTCGGGGTGAAGCTCGACGAACGCGGCAACGTCTGGACCGACGAGAACAAGATGACCAGCGTCCCGGGCGTCTTCGCCGCCGGGGACATGTCCCGGGGCCAGTCGCTGGTGGTCTGGGCGATCCGGGAGGGGCGCCAGGCGGCCCAGGCGGTGGACCGCTTCCTCTCCTACGGTGACACCGTCCTCCCGCCGTAGGGCGGCCCGGCCTCAGCCCCCGATGCCCCGCATCGGGAGGAGGACCAGCGCGCCTTCCTCCATGTGGTGGCGCGGTGCCTTGCGCGCCAGCGCCCCGCGCACCGCGGCGGCCAGCTCCCCGTCGTCCGCTCCGGCGCGCGCCAGGTCGCGGAGGTTCACCCGGTCGCGCCCGCCCAGGCAGGCCTGGAAACCGCCGTCGGAGGCCACCCGGGCCCGGTTGCAGTCCTCGCAGAAGTTCTCGGTCATCGCCCCGATGAAGCCGACCAGCCCCCCCCGCCCGTCCCGGTCGCGGGCGCGCATGTGGCGGGCCGGGCCCCAGCCGCGCCAGCCGTCGGACACCAGCCGGAAGCCGTCGGCCTCGAGCCGGGCCCGCACCGCCGCGAGCGGCACCGGCGCGCCCCCGCCGAAGGGCATCTGCTCGATGAAGCGGGGGAGCGCCCCCCGATCCCAGGCGTGGCGCACCAGGGCCCCGAGCTCGTCCTCGTTCACCCCCCGCATCACCACCGTGTTGATCTTGAGCGATCGGAAGTGGCCGGCGGCGGCGTCGATCCCCTCCAGGATCCGGTCGAGCCGTGCCCCCCTCCCGCTCACCCCCCCGAGCCGCTCGGGGACGAGGGTGTCGAGCGAGACGTTCAGGGACCCGAGCCCCGCCGCCCGGAGGGGCGCCACCAGCTCGGCCAGCCGGTGTCCGTTGGTGGTGAGGGCGACGTCCTCCACCCCGGGCGTCCCGGCCGCGTCGGCCACGATGCCCACCAGGTCCTTCCGCAGGGTGGGCTCACCGCCGGTGAGCCGGATCCGCCGGACCCCCAGGCGGGCGAAGAGCCGGAACAGGCGGGCCAGCTCGGGCCGGGTGAGCAACCCCTCCGGAGCCTCCTGCTCCGCCGGGGAGCAGTAGGTGCAGCGGAAGTTGCAGCGATCGGTGAGGGAGACCCGCAGGTAGCGGATCAGCCGGCCCTGCGCGTCGACCAGCCCGGGGTCCGCCGGGGCGGGGCCGGATCGGCCCGCCTCCTCGAGGAGCTGCTCCATGGTGGGACCGACTCCTTCCGTCCGCGTCGGTCCTTCTCCTAGCGAGGGGCGCGCCGCCGCGCCCGTCCGGTTCAGGCCACCGGGGGGCCGGCGAGGCCGAGCCGCTCGCCGTGGGCGTAGACGTTCATCCGCTCGCCTCGGACGAAGCCCAGGAGGGCGACGCCGGCGGACCGCGCCAGGTCCACCGCCAGGCTGGAGGGGGCCGAGACGCTCGCCACCGCCGGCACGCCGGCCGCCGCCGCCTTCTGGACGATCTCGAAGCCCGCCCGGCCGCTCACCGCCAGGAGGCGCGGCCCCGCGCCGGGCGCCGCGCGCGGCCCGATCCGGCCGGTCCGGAGGAGCGCCCCCACCGCCTTGTCCACGGCGTTGTGCCGGCCGACGTCCTCGGCGGCGGCCAGCACCGCCCCGTCCCCGGCGAGCAGCACCGCGGCGTGCAGGCCGCCGGTCCGCTCGAAGACCGGCTGGCTCCGCCGGAGCGCCTCCATCCCCCGGCGGACCAGCTCGGGCTCCAGCCGCAGGGCGGGGTCCACCGGGCGGACCCGGCGGAGGAGGTCGTCGATGGTCCGCCGCCCGCACACGCCGCAGGCGCTCCCCACCCGGACGAACCGCTTCCCCTCCAGGACCCGCTCCGGGTCGATCCGCATGCCGCCCGCGGAGCGCACGTCGAGGACGTTCCCGTAGCCCTCCTCGCCCGGCCGGCCGCAGTGGACCAGGCTCCCCACGTCCTCGGCTCCGGCCAGGATCCCCTCGGCGAAGAGGAAGCCGAGCGCCAGATCCGCGTCCGCCCCCGGCGTCCGCATGGTGGTGGCGATCGGCTCGCCGACCACCCGGATCTCGAGCGGCTCCTCCACCGCCAGGGCGTCCTGCTCGACCGCCCCGCCGGCGCGCAGCACGGGGCGGGAGGCGACCGCGCCGGGCGGGGTGGGGGGAGGGACGGTCGGGGCCATGATCGGAACCTAGCCCGGTGCGCCCCGGCGCGGCCGGGAAAACGCGGGGGCGGGGCCGGGCGGTCCGGCCCCACGCCCCCGGAGCCGCCGCCGTGACCCGGCGGCCGAGGGACACCGTAGCCCACGCGGCCCGCCGCGCCGGTGACCGTCGCGTGAACTCGACCGTCCGCGTCGAGCCGCGCGCCCGCCCCCGGCGCGGACCCGCGTCCGCCGGACGTGCAGGCGGGGGGGAAAAGGCTTAGAACACGTCGATCTTGGCCAGGAAGGGGACAGCGGCGTTCGCCGATCCGGCGCTCGACGGGCTCACGCCCGAGGAGCGGGAGATCGTGGCCGAGGAGGATCGCCTCCTGGCCGCGGTGCGGCAGGCGCTCGCCCTCCGGCGCGGCGGCTCCGTCGAGGGCGACCTGGTCGGCCGGCTGCGCGACCTCCGCGAGGAGGCGCTCGAGGCCACCCCCAAGGACCTCCCCACCGTGTTCCAGGAGATGGGGCTCGTGCGGGCCGTGATGGAGCGGCAGCGGCCGGACGCCATCCCCGACCCAGCCGCCCCCTACTTCGCCCACCTCCGCATCCGCGACGGCGGCGAGCTGCGGGACTACTGCCTCGGGCGGCACACCTTCGTGGACCGGGCCGCCGGGGTGCGGGTGGTCGACTGGCGCTTCGCCCCGGTGGCGGGGCTCTTCTACCGGTACCGGGAAGGCGAGGAGTTCGAGGAGCCGTTCCCGGGGCGGGTGGCGCGGGGCGAGGTGGTGGCGCGCCGCGTGGTGGTGGTGTCGCGCGGCGTCCTCACCCGCGTGGCGGCCGGGCGGCGGACGCTCGAGCGCGGCCCCGACGGCCGGTGGCGCGCGTCCGCCGCCGAGGCGGCGCTCGGGGGCGGGGCGGGCAGCGCGGCGCGGGCCGGTGCGCTCGGGACCGGGGCCGGCCAGCGGGGGCGGGCGGAAGCGCCCGAGGTGACGGCCCTCCTCGACCCGGAGCAGTTCGAGGCCGTCTCCGCCCCGGCCGATCGCCCCCTGCTCGTCCTGGGGAGCGCGGGCAGCGGCAAGACCACCGTCGCCCTCCACCGGCTGGCCCGGATCGCCTTCGAGGACCCTCGCCGCTTCCCGCCGGCGCGGCTGCAGGTGGTGGTGCCCGAACCCGGCCTGGCCCGGCTGGCGGCCCGCCTCCTCGAGCCGCTCGGCCTCGACAAGGCGGCGGTCCGGACCCTGGAGAGCTGGTCGAGGGGGGCCTTCCAGAGCGCGTTCGGCGCGCCGCCCCCGCGCCTCTTCTCCGACACCCCGGCGCTGGTCTCCCGCCTGAAGCGCCACCCGGCCCTGTTCGAGCTCCTCCGCCGCCGTCCCCACCTCGCCCGCAGGCGCCGCCCCACGCTGCTGGAGCTGCGCCGGGAGCTCTCCGACCTCCTCGTCGATCGGGCCTTCCTCGCGGCGGTGGTGGCGGCCGCCGCCGGCGACCTCCCCACCACCGCCATCGAGGAGACCCTCCGGCACACCCGGCTCCAGCTCGCCCCGCCCTCGGACGAGCGGCTCTCCGGGGTGGACGCCGACCGCCGGGAGACCCTGGACGGCAAGGGGCTCGACGAGGACACGCCCGAGGAGGCGGCCGGGACGCTCGATCCCGAGGACCTGCCGGTCCTCCTCTTCCTCTCCGCCCTCCGCGGCGGCGCCTCCGGGCGGCGCGCCGCGCACCTGGTGGTGGACGAGGCCGAGGACGTCACCCTCTTCGAGCTCTACGCGCTCGGCGCCAGCTTGACCGGCCACAGCGTGACCCTGGCTGGCGACGAGAGCCAGCAGACCTTCTCCTCCTACGCCGGCTGGCCCCAGGCCCTCCGGGCCCTGGGGGCGGAGGGCGCCGCCACCGTCCGGCTCGCCACCACCTACCGCTGCCCGCGGCCGGTGGCCGAGCTGGCGCAGGCGGTTCTCGGGCCGCTCGCCCCGGCCGGCCCCCCGCGGGCGGGGAAGGAGGGGGTCCCGGTGGCACGCTTCGACTTCCCCACCGAGGCCCACGCCCAGCTCTTCCTGGTGGGCGCGCTCCGCGACCTCCTCGAGCGCGAGCCGGAGGCCTCCGCCGCCGTGGTCTGCAACGGCCCGGAGCTGGCGCGGGGCTTCCACCGC
Organism: Anaeromyxobacter sp.; assembly: GCA_035498135.1. Classification (GTDB taxonomy): domain Bacteria; phylum Myxococcota; class Myxococcia; order Myxococcales; family Anaeromyxobacteraceae; genus Anaeromyxobacter. The sequence continues at coordinate 1,485 of DATKAL010000372.1, read as the reverse complement.
CTGCTCGCCGACCTGCCCGAGGCGCGCCTCGCGCTCGACGGCCGGTTCAGCTTCCGCGCGGGCGTCGACGTGACCGACGTGGCGAGCGTGAAGGGGCTGGAGTTCGACTACGTGGTCGTGCCGGACGCGAGCGCCCGGGCCTACCCGGACTCGGACGAGGCGCGGCGGCGGCTGCACGTGGCCGTCACCCGCGCCGCTCACCAGCTCTGGATCGCCTGCCCGGGCTCGCCCACGCCCATCCTGCGCGGGCTGCCGCAGTAGCGTCCCCGGAGGGGGTCCGGCCCCATCGGCCGGCGAGCGTCCGGGCCGGGCCGTGGTTACACTCCACGCCCGATCGAGGGATTCCGGCGCGAGGGAGGGGGCCTGGAGGCTCCGGCGCCGTCCACCGCAGTGAACCGCGAGCGCGGCGCGCCCCGGCGTCGCCGCGACAGGAGAACGGAAATGGCCCAGGTGACGCTCAGAGGGAACCCGATCCACACCAACGGCGAGCTGCCGGCGGTCGGCGCCAAGGCGCCCGACTTCACCCTCACCACCGGCGACCTCAAGGACGTGACCCTCGCCGACTACAAGGGGAAGAAGAAGATCCTGAACATCGTCCCCAGCCTCGACACCCCCACCTGCGCCACCTCCACCCGCAAGTTCAACGAGCAGGCGGGCAAGCTCCCCAACACCGTGGTGCTGGTGGTCTCGGCCGACCTGCCCTTCGCCCAGAAGCGCTTCTGCACCACCGAGGGGCTGCAGAACGTGATCCCGCTCTCTCTCATCCGCGGCAAGCACATGGCCAAGGACTACGGCGTGCTCATCCAGGACGGCCCGCTCGCCGGAGTGACCGCCCGGGCGGTGGTGGTGCTGGACGAGAACGACAAGGTCATCCACCGCCAGCTGGTCCCGGAGATCGCCCAGGAGCCGGACTACGAGGCGGCGCTCAAGGCCGTGAAGTAGCGCGGCACGGGCCGGCAGCATGGCGCGGGGGGGCCACCTGGCTCCCCCGCGCGCGTCTCCGGCTCCTAGGGGCTCGCCGGGAGGGCGCGCGCGCAGCCCTCGCTCACCCCGAGCTCGCAGGCCCGAAGCGCGTCGGCCCGGGCCTCCGCGACCTGCCCGAGCTGGTACCGGGCGCCTCCCCGCTCGAGGTAGGCGCGGCCGCAGTCTGGGTGCGCCGCGAGGTACTCGCTCCAGAGCCCCACGACCCGCGGGAGCTCGCCGCGTCTCGAGAGCAGGGCGTCGACGCGCCGGAGGACGTCCACCTCGGCGGGCGTGGCGCGCGCCGTCCGCAAGAGCTCGGCCACCGCCTCCTCCGAGGGCTCCACCCCGGCGGTGAGGGCCGCCTCGCGCCGCCTCTGGACCTCCGGATCGTCCGGGGCGAGCTCTGCGGCCAGGTCGAGCAAGCGGACCGCGTCCCTCCACCGGCCCGCCTCCAGGTGACGGGTCGCCTCGCGCACCAGGCCGCCGGCGACGTTCGCGGGGAGGTCGCCTCCGACCATCGGG
>DATKAL010000371.1:0-4510 GCA_035498135.1 Anaeromyxobacter sp. | reverse complement strand
CGCTGCTCGAACTCGCCCCGGAACTTGGTGCCGGCGAGGAGCGCCCCCATGTCGAGCGAGTAGATGGCCGCCTTCTCCAGGACCGCAGGCACCCGCCGCTGGTGGATGCGCAGCGCCAGGCCCTCGACGATCGCGGTCTTGCCCACCCCCGGCTCGCCCACGAAGACGGGGTTGTTCTTCCGCCGACGGCAGAGCACCTGGATGGTCCGCTCGATCTCGGCCTCCCGGCCGATCAGGGGATCGATGAGCCCCTGCGCCGCCCGCTCCACCAGGTTGACCGTGAAGGTGTGGAAGGGGTCCTTCACCGGCCGCGGCCCGCCCTCCTCGCCCTCGCCCTCGCCGCCCTCTCCCTCCTCGCCGCCCGGGGAGGGGTCGCGCCCGATGCCATGGGAGATGTACTGGAGGATGTCGAGCCGCCGGACGCCCTGCTTCTCCAGCAGGTAGACGGCGTGCGAGCCCCGCTCCCGGGTGATGGCCACCAGGACGTCGCCCGCGTTGAGCTCGGTCCGCCCGCTCCCCTGGACGTGCCAGGCAGCACGCTGGAGCACCCGCTGGAAGGCGGCGGTCTGCTCCGGGTCCTGGCCCCCGTTCACCGACTCCAGGGTCCGGTCGAGGTACTCCTCCAGCTCCTTCTCCAGGAGCTTGAGGTCCGCGCCGCAGGCGAGCAGCACCTCCGAGGCGATCTTGTCCGTCGTCATCGCGTGCAGGAGGTGCTCGAGGGTCACGTACTCGTGGCGCCGCCGGCGGGCCTCGGCCACCGCCGCCTGCAGGGTCTGCTGGAGCTCCTTGGACACCGTCACCATCGCTTCTCCGCTACTCCGGCTCGATCGTCACGAGGAGCGGGTACTCCGCTTCCCGCGCCAGCGCCATGGCCTTCTGCGCCTTGGTCTCCGCGATCTCGTAGGGATAGATACCGGCCACGCCCACGCCGCGCATGTGAACGTGAAGCATGATGCGGTGGGCGGACTCGGGGTCGTGGTTGAACACCGTCACCAGCAACCAGTCCACGAACTCCTGGGTGGTGTAGTCGTCGTTGTGGAGCAGGACCTTGTAGAGCTCCGGCCGCTTGGCCTGCTTCTCCGCCTTGGTCCTGGGGACGGTGACGGCGGTGTCGCCCCCGGGTCGGCTGGGACCGGCCATGGGGCCATTCTAAGCCGGGGGCGCGGCCTCCGCGCAGGGGCCGGCCCGCCTCCGCCCTGCCGGGGGCGGGGCGGCCGCCGGGCGCCCGCTCAGGGCGGCGGGCGCGGCGGGCGGGGAGGGGCGGGGTCGGCCTCCCCGGGCCCGAGCTCCCAGCGCCCCCTCAGCGTCGGCCGCCGGAGCGCCGCCTGGAGGCGGGAGAGGAACTCCGCCCGCGGGATCTCGCGGGCGCCGAACCGGGCAAGGTGCTCGGTCCGGACCTGGCAATCGACCAGGCCCACCCCGGCGCCGGCGAGCCACCCGACGGCGGTCACGAAGGCGACCTTGGAGGCGTCGGGCCGGTCGGCGAACATCGACTCCCCGAAGAAGGCCGCCCCGAGCGACACGCCGTAGAGCCCGCCCACCAGCTCGCGCCCCTCCCAGGCCTCGAAGGAGTGGGCGAGCCCGAGCCGGTGGAGGCGCTCGTAGGCGAGGACCATGTCCGGGGTGATCCAGGTGCCGTCCTGGCCCGGCCGCGGGCGGGCGGCGCAGCGGCGGATCACCCGCCCGAAGGCACGGTCCGCGGTCACCCGGTAGCGGCCGCGTCGCAGGGCCCGCCGCAGGGACCTCGGGACGTGCAGGTCCCCCGGCTCGAGCACCAGCCGCGGATCGGGCGACCACCAGAGGATGGGGCTGTCCTCGTCGAACCAGGGGAAGATGCCCAGGGCGTAGGCGGCCAGGAGCCGGTCCGGGGAGAGGTCCCCACCCACCGCCAGGAGGCCGTCCGGGTCCGCCCGGGCGGGATCGGGGAAGACCGGCTCGGGCGGGAGGCGGTGGATCGGCACCTCCCGAGTGTATACGCGCCGCGGCGCGGGGCGCGAGCCGCCCCGGCGCCGAGGCCACCGTCACGCTGGGTGGAACGCCCCGTGCGGCGCGGGGCGGCCGCCCGCTCCCGGAGGGAGGCCGGCGGCGACGGGGACCGGGGAGTTCCCCCCGGGCGCCCGGCCGGCGATCGCGCGGAGGGGGGAGCCTCGCACCCTTCAGAGACCTTCCGCCGGACGGGGTTGCCGAACAGTTTACGCCCCAGCGCGGGCCCGGTTTCACCGAGTGGGAGAGACGTCTGCCCGAAGGGCGCGCGCGCACGCGATGAGCGCACTGTTCTCCCCGAGATCCAACGCTCTCTTCCGCCTCGTCCTCATCGTCGTGCTCGCCGGCGCGGGCGGGACGGTCTCCGCCCTGATGCTCTACTGGCGCACGCCCTACGGCACCGGCCAGCAGGAGCAGGTCATGCAGCCGGTGGAGTTCGACCACCGGCACCACGTCCAGGACGACCTGATCGACTGCCGGTACTGCCACAGCACGGTGGACCGCGCCGCCTCGGCCGGCATCCCCTCGACCCAGCTCTGCCTCAACTGCCACTCCCAGGTCTGGAACAAGAGCCCCAAGCTCGACCTGGTGCGGGCCAGCTGGTTCGCGAACCGCCCCATCCCCTGGGTGCGCGTCCACAAGCTCCCGGACTTCGTCTACTTCAACCACGCGGCCCACGTGAACAAGGGGGTGGGCTGCGTCGAGTGCCACGGGCGCATCGACCAGATGCCGGCCGTGGAGCAGGTCCAGCCCCTGACGATGGGCTGGTGCCTGGACTGCCACCGGAACCCCTACTCCCGCCTCCGCCCGCTCGAGGAGGTCACCCACCTGGCCTGGAGGCCGGCGGGCGACCCCGAGGTGCTCGGCCGGGAGCTGGCCAAGAAGAACGACGTCAAGCCGAGGACGAGCTGCACGACATGCCATCGCTAGGGCTCCCCATCTACGGCCAGCCGCGCGCCCCCGACCTGGAGCGCCCGCGCTGGCGCAGCCTCGAAGAGCAGGCCCGCGGGCCGGGCGAGCCGGTGCGCGAGTTCGGCGAGGGCGCCGACCGCGCTCCCGAGGGGCTCGGCCGCCGCAGCTTCCTCCAGATCCTGGGTGCGTCCGCGGCCCTGGCCGGGCTGGAGGGCTGCAAGCCGCCCCGGCAGAAGGTGGTGTCCTACGTCCGCCCGCCGGGCGCCGTCACCCCGAGCGTCCCCTCCGCCTACGCCACCGCCGCGAGCCACCTCGGCCGGGCGGTCGGCCTGGTGGTGACGAGCTGGGAGGGGCGGCCCACCAAGGTGGAGGGGAACCGCGAGCACCCGGGCAGCCGGGGCGGCACCGACGTCCTCCTCCAGGCCTCGATCCTCGATCTCTACGACCCGGCCCGCCTGCGCGGCTTCGACCTCGCCGGCCGCGCCGCCGGGCGGCCCGCCCTCCTCGCCGAGCTCTCCCGGCTGGCGCACTCCCACGCCGCCGACGGCGGGGCGCGGCTGCGGTTCCTGGTCGAGCCCACCAGCTCGCCCACCCTGGAGGCCCTGCGCACCCGGATCCTGGAGCGCTTCCCGCGGGCGCGCTTCGACGCCTGGGCGGCGGTGGACGACGACGCCGAGCGGGCCGGTGCGGCGATCGCCTTCGGCCGGCCGCTCGCCAGCGTGATCTCCGTCGAGCGGGCGGACGTGATCCTGTCGCTCGAGTCGGACTTCCTCTGGCTCGAGGGGGAGCCGCTGCGGCAGGCGCGCGAGTTCGGGGCCCGGCGCGAGCCCGGCCGGCTCAACCGGCTCTACGTGGCCGAAGCCGGGCAGACCATCACCGGGGGGATGGCCGACCACCGCTTCCGGATGCGGTCGGCCGAGGTGCTGGGCTTCGGCCGCGCGGTCGCCGCCGCGCTCGCCGCCCGCCACGGCCTCGCCCAGCTCGCCCCCCTGGGCGCCCCCGCCGCGGCCGAGCAGGCCCGCGCCGCCCAGGCGGTGGCGGCCGATCTCTTCCGGGCGCGCGGGCGGTCGCTGGTCCTGGCCGGAGCGCGGCAGCCGGCGGCGGTCCACGCCCTGGCGGCGGCGCTCAACGAGGCCCTGGGCAACGTCGGCGAGACGATCACCTGGCGCCCCCCGGCCCTCCTCGACCCCGAGGCCGGGCCGGGCCGGCTCGCCGCCCTCGCCCGGGAGCTCGACGCCGGGCGGGTGGACACCCTGGTGGTCACCGCCTGGAACCCGCTCCACACCGCGCCGGCCGACCTCGAGCTGCGCCGCGCCTTCGCCAGGGCGCCTCGCACCATCGCCCTCGCGCTCCGGGGCGACGAGACGGTCCGCGCCGCCGCCTGGAAGCTGGCGCGGAGCCATCCCCTCGAGTGCTGGGGCGACCTGCGCGCCCGGGACGGCAGCGTCTCCATCGTCCAGCCGCTCGTCGCCCCGCTCCACGAGAGCCTCACCGAGGTGGAGCTCCTGGCGGCGTTCCTCGACGACGCCGGCCGCGGGGACTGGCGGATCGTCCGCGAGGGCTGGCAGGCGCGGGCCGGCGAGGCCGGGTTCGACCGGCGCTGGGAGGAGTGGCT
>DATKAL010000370.1:0-5615 GCA_035498135.1 Anaeromyxobacter sp. | reverse complement strand
CCCGCTCGGCGAGCTCGCGGGCGAACTTCTTCCGCTGCTCGATCGCCACCAGGGCGCGATCCGGGAAGGTGCGGGCGAAGGCGAGGGCGAAGCCCCCGTGGCCGGAGCCGATCTCGAGCTCGAGCCGGGCGGCGGCGCCGCCGAACCGGGCGCTCCAGTCCGGGAGGAGATCCCGGGCGATGGGGGCATCGTCTGCGGCGGAGAAGATCATGAGCGGGCCTCTCTTAGCATGGTAAAGAACGGGCGTGCTCCGGCGCGCACCCCTGCCGGCGGTCCTGGCGCTCTCCCTCGGAGCCATCGCCTGCCGAGGCCGCCCCGGGCCACCGCCGGAGCGGTTCGTCCCGGGCGCGGTCCGGGCGGTCCTGGTGGTCCCGGAGACCGGCCGCGCCGCCCGGGAGCTGGCCGCCCTCCACGCCACCCTCGCCGGCTTCCCGGGCGCCGCCGACCTGGCCGGCGCGCGGACCGCGCTCGCCGCCCAGCTCGGCTTCGACCCGCTCGATCCCGCCGGGTTGGCCGACGCCGGGATCGATCCGGCGCGCGGGGCGGCCCTGGCCTGGCTCGACCGGTCGGGGGCGCCCTCGGGGACGGCGGCCCTCCTGGTCCTGCCGGTCGGGGACGGACCGAAGCTCGAGCGGCTGCTGGCGCGCCTCGCCCGGGAGCGGCTCGGCGCCGAGGTCCGCGCCGCGGAGCACCACGGCGGCGGGGACGCGATCGTCTTCCGCCGCGCGGCCGGGCAGCCGGCCGCCCTCGCCTACCTGGTGACCGGCCGGAACGCCCTGGTCGCCTCCGGCCCCGCCTCGCCCGCCCTGGTGGCGGAGGCGGCCGCCCTCCCCGAGGCGGGCGCGCTCTCCGCCGCGGCCGGCTGGATCGCGGCGCGGACCGCCCTGGGCGACCGCGCGGCGCTGGCGTTCCTCCCGGCCGGCTCGCCGCTCCTCGCCGGGCGCTGGCAGGTGCGGGACGGCCTCGGCCTCGGGGTCTCGGCCGGCGCCGGACGCCTCGGCGCCGCGGTCGCGGTCCTCCTCGGCCCGCGCGAGCCGTCCTTCCGCGCCCTGGCGGCGGGCGGCGCCGCGGCCCGGGTCCTCGCCCGCCTCGACCCGCGCGCCCCGCTCGCGCTCCGCTGGGACGGCGACTTCGCGGCCCTCGGGGCGAAGCTGGTGCCGATGCTCCCCGCCGACGACCGCCGGCGCCTGGAGGCCCGGGGGCTCGATCCGCTCGAGCCGTTCGGCCTGCTCGCCCCGGGCGCGGCGGCGGTGCTCTCCCTCGCCCCCGACCTCGAGCTCGCCAGCCTCACCCCCGAGGCGGTCCGGGCCGATCCCCTCCGGCTGGTCCGCGTCGAGGCGGTGGCGGAGGTGAAGGATCCGGAGCGGGCCCTGGCGCTCTCCCGGAAGCTCGCCCCCCCGCCACGGCGAGGCCGCGGGGCGCCCGCGCCCGCCGACGGGACCTTCCGCATCGCCACGCCGCGGGGCGAGATCGCCTGGCGGCTCGACGGCACGCGGCTCGCCCTCGCCGGCGGGCCGGCCGGCTCCCTCGACACCCTGCTCGCCCGGCTCGGCGGCGAGGGCCCGGGCTGGACCGCCTCCGCGCCCGGCCCGGCCGGCGCAGGCGCGCTCGCCGGCGGGCTGGGGAGCGCGGTCCTCGATCCGCAGCGGCTGGTGGCCTCGGTCCGGGCCCTGCCCGACGAGGCCTTCGGCACCGGGCCCTCCGGGTTCGTGGTCCGCTCGGTGGTGGATCGCTTCGCCGAGCCGGCCTCCCGGCTGGCGTCGGTCTCGCTCCGGGCCGAGCTGGCCCCGGGGGCGCTGGTGCTGGCGCTCGAGGCCGAGGCCCAGGCCGGAGAGGGGGCCCGGTGATCCGGCTCCACGGCCTGACCAAGTCCTTCCGGGACGGCGAGCGGACCCTGCCGGTGCTCCGCGGGGTCGACCTCGACGTGGCCCCGGGCGAGCTGGTGGCCATCGTGGGCGCCTCCGGCTCCGGCAAGTCCACCCTCCTCTACGTGGCCGGCGCCCTCGACCGCGACTTCGAGGGGGAGGCGGTGGTGGCCGACGCGCCGCTCCGCGCGCTCGGCGCCGAGGCGCTGGCGGAGCTCCGGAACCGGGCGATCGGGTTCGTCTTCCAGTCCTTCAACCTGCTCTCCGGCCTCTCCGCCCTGGAGAACGTCATGCTGCCGGGGATGCTCCGGCGGGGCGCGCACGAGCGGGCGGCGGCGGTGCGGGCCCGCGCCGCCGAGGCGCTCCGGCGCGTCGGGCTCGCCGACCGGGCCTCCGCGCCGCCGGCCCGGCTCTCGGGCGGGGAGCGCCAGCGGGTGGCCATCGCCCGGGCCCTCTTCGCCCGCCCCCGGGTCCTGCTCGCCGACGAGCCGACCGGCAACCTCGACGCCCAGACCGGCGAGGGGATCATCCGGCTCTTCGCCGAGATGGCGGCGGACGGGCTCACGGTGCTGGTGGTGACGCACGAGGAGCGGGTCTCGCGGGTGGCGGCGCGGGTCCTCCACCTGGACGAGGGGAGGCTCCGGTGAGCGCGCGTGGTCTGCTCTGGATCGCGGCGGCCAACCTGCGCACCGACCGGCGCGGCGCGATCGTGAACGGGGCCGCCGCCTGCGCCGGCGCCGCCTCCCTGGTGTTCTTCCTCGCCCTGGGCCTGGGGGTCTCCCAGGCCGCCCGGCGGATGTTCCCGGCCGACAGCCGGCTGGTGGAGGTGGTCCCCGCCGCGGTGTCGCTGGGCGGGGTGCTGGGCGGCGGACAGCTCGACGACGCGGCGCTGGCGCGGCTCGGGGCGCTGCCCGGCGTCGGGGCCGCCTGGCCGCGGCTCTCCCTGCGGGTGCCGGTGGCCGCCCCCGGGCCGCCGGAGGGGCTGCGGGTGAACTGGCCGCCCGGGATGACCCTGCAGATCCCGGTGGTGGGGCTCGCCCCGGGGCTGGTGGCCGCCGACGTGAAGGCCGGCGAGACCTTCGCCGATCCGGGCGAGGGGAGGCCGATCCCGGTCCTCCTCTCCCGCCGCCTGCTCGAGGTCTACGACAAGACCATCGCCCCGGCCTGGAACGTGCGCCGGCTCCCGTCCGGGCTGTCGCTGGTCGGGATCGAGCTGCCGGTGAAGATCGGCCTCTCGATCGTGCCCCTCAAGACCGAGGACCGCGTCTACGACGCGCGCCTGCGGCTCGTGGGCCTGTCCGACCGGGTCCCGCTCTACCTGCTCGCCATGCCGCTCGACGCGGTCCAGCGCCTGAACCGGGAGTACGGCAAGGTGGATCAGGGCTACACCGAGGTGACCCTGCTCGCGAGCCGGCCCGACGACGTGCCGGCGATCGTGGCCGCGGTCCGGCGGATGGGCTTCTCGGTGGACGAGGGGGAGCGGGCGGCGGCCGAGCGGGTGGGGACGGTGGTGCTGGTCACCACCGGCGCCCTGGTCCTCCTCGCCTCGCTCATGTGCGCCCTCGCGGCGCTGGCGATCGCCCAGTCGCTCTCCGCCAGCGTCCGGGGCCGTGCCCGCGAGATCGCCATCCTGGAGGCGCTCGGGGCGGCGCCCCGCGACGTCCGCGCGATCATCCTGGCCGAGGCGGCGATCCTGGCGCTCGCCGGCGGCCTCGCCGGCAACGCCCTCGCCTTCGCGGCGGCCCGCCTCGCCGACCAGGCCGCGCTCCGGCTCGTGCCCGACTTCCCCTTCCGCCCCGACACCTTCTTCGCCTTCCCCCCCTGGCTCTGGGCCCTGGGACTCGCCGTCCCGGCCCTGGCGGCGCTGCTCGGCGCGCTCGCCCCGGCGACCCTGGCCGCTCGGGTGGACCCCGCCAGGACGCTCTCCTGACGGCAGGTTAAATGTTGTACCCATTTGGGGCGAAACCGGGATGAATACCCGGCCGAGGGTAATCGTCGACTTCGGCGGGAAAAGGTGCTTTCTTGCGCCCTCCCGACCGGACTGCCCCCGTGGGGCGGGACGGGAAAACCCCAGCTACGGAGCAAGACCAACCATGAAGAAGCTCGTCAGCGCCATCGTCGCCTTCGCCTTCATCGCCGCCGCCGCCCCGGTCCTCGCCGAGGAGGCCAAGGCCGCCCCGGCTGCCCCGGCCGCCCCGGCCGCCGCCGCCCCCGCCAAGGAGGAGAAGAAGGCGGAGAAGAAGGCCGAGCCCAAGAAGGAGGAGAAGAAGGCCGAGAAGAAGGCCGAGGAGAAGAAGTAGCTTTCTCCCGCCCCGGACTTCACTCCGGTGCTCACGAGGCCGGCCGCGACCGCGGTCGGCCTCGTTCGCTTTCTGGGGGAAACCCTTCGTTCGTGGGTACCCCTCGCGGGGCGAACCCGGCCGGGGTACGCTCGTCCAGCTTCACCGAGGGAGGACATGCGGATCGACCGGCTGTCGGTGCCGGGAGCGCTTGCGCTCCTGGGCGTGCTCGCCGCCGCGTGCGGCGGAGGCGGCAAGAGCGGGGGGGACGGCCTGCCGCCGCCACCGGCCGACCTCCAGTGGCCGTTCTACGAGGGCGGGGAAGCGGTCCGCGCCATCGCGGTCGCCGACGATGGAACCGTCTACGTCGGCGGGACGTTCACGCGGATGGGCCCGATGACCGGTGGCGGCGCCCCCGTCGATGCGGTCACGGGTGAGCTGGCCGCCACCTTCCCGAGGGTGGATGGCTCGGTCCTCGCCGCCGTGGCCGACGGGGTTGGCGGCTGGTTCATCGGCGGAGATTTCGTCCAGGTGAGCGGCCTGCCTCGTGTGCACCTGGCGCACGTCCTCGCGGATGGATCGCTCGATCCGTCTTGGACCCCCTCCGCGCAGCTCGGCCCCGATCCGTCCGCGGGATCGGTCGCCGCGCTCGCCCTCCAGGATGGCGTGCTGTACGTGGCCGGGGACTTCGACACGCTGGGAGGAGCGCCGCGCTCCGGGCTCGGTGCGGTCGATGGATCGGGCGTGGTCACGAGCTGGGCGCTGGCGGTGGAGGGAACGACGGTGTACGTCGCCGGCGACTTCCGGACCGTCGGCGGCGTCGCCCGGGACCGCCTCGCGGCCATCGACGGCTCGGGCAAGGCCACCGCCTTCGAGGTCGCGAACCTCGACGCGTCGATCCTGGCCCTGGCCATCGCCGATGGCGCCGTGCTGGCGGGTGGGACGATCGGCGCCTGGGTCGACGGCAGCCAGCCCACGTACACGATGGCGATGCTCGATCCCGGGTCGACCGCGTCCTCCTCGAGGCATGTCCTCGCCCTGCCGAGCGCCTGGGCCAGCGTGTTCGATCACGCGCCGGTCGTGAACGCGATCGCCTCCCGCAACGGCGTCACCTACGTCGGCGGCCGCTTCCGGGGATGGGGAGCCGATCGCAGGTGGGGCCTCGCCGGGGTCGACGCGAGCGGAGCCACCACGACCTGGGATCCGAACCCTCATCCCTGAGGCCTCCGCCTTTCCCCGGCCGAGGGCGATCGGCGCACGGGCGCGGGCCCGCTCGCCGCGCTATTCCCTGGTCGCGCCCGGCCCCGGGCGCGCCGCGCGGAGGGATCTCGTGAGCGACCTCGAGCAGGAGCGGAAGCGGGTGGAGGCGGAGGAGCGGGAGCTGGTCTTCGACCGGTTCACCAACGACGACGCCCTGGAGCTCGGCCTCCTCCTGGTGGAGAAGGCGCGGGCCCGCCAGCTCCCCATCGCC